>CAYZYD010000075.1:0-10913 GCA_964482505.1 uncultured Planctomycetia bacterium
ATCGAGCGAAGCCGCGCCGTCACCACGGGAACCGCAACAGGATTCTCGATGCCATAGTCGACCAGCGCGCGCTCGAGCGCGGGCCAGCGACCGGGTTGGATATCCCAGAGGTAAGTGCTCGGCGCGTCGGCGGGCAGATCGGTTTCGAGCTGCGCCTCGAGCGCAGATCCGATGATGACAAACGAACTCACGATCAGCACGCCCATCCCAAACGCCACCATCGCAAGACGCGTTTGGGCGCCGGGTCGGGCGAGGCTCTTCAGCCCCTGAAACCAGGCGACCGGCAGTCGATCGCTTGGAAGCCGGCGAACCACCGCGATTAACGCCTCCGATAGCGCGACGAGCGCAAGCGCCGCCGCGAGCAGAATCGCTACGAACGAGACCGCGGCGATCAGGTCTTCGCTCTGCGCCCAGGCCGCCCCGACGAGCAGCACCATCAGCAGAATCGTCGCTCCGACCGAGAGTCGGCGCGGCACCCGAATCGGCTCGACTGATTCGCGAAAGAGTCGGGCCGGTGAGATACGCCAAACCGAAAGCAGCGGGAAGAGCGCAAATGCGACCGAGACGATCAGGCCGAGCCCGAGCCCGCGCAGTAACGCGGGCCAGGGAAAGCCGACGTCGAGATCGAAGCCAAACGTGGCGAGCCAAGGCTTGAGCGCAAACGGGGCGAGGCAGCCGCAGAGACCACCGAGCACGCTGCCGATCGCGGCGAAGAAGAGTATCTGCACCAAGTAGAGCGCGGTGACTTCGCTCGGCTTAACCCCGAGACAACGGAGAGTCGCAATGGCGTCGACGCGGCTCGAAATCCAAGCATTGACCGCCAGCGCCACCCCGATTGCCCCGAGGGTCAGGCTGAGTAGTGCCACGGTTCCGAGGAAGCGCTCAAAGAAACCGAGCGCGGAGCGGAGCGCGGGCTGCGCTTCGAGATAGGACTCGATCCGCAGATAGGCCGACTCCTCGAGCTCACTCCCGAGACGCGCGACCAGGCGCTTGAGACCTAACGGGGAGAGCTCGGGCAGCAGATAGTGGGCGCGGTACCGTACTCGGCTACCGAACTGGATCAGCCCGAGCGACTTGAGCGTATCCAGCGTCACGTAGATTCGCGGTCCAAACGCAAAGTTGAAACTCGCAAAGCCCGTCTCCTCGACGGATCCCGCGATGGTCAATTCACGGTTACCGAGCTGGATCGAATCACCGAGGCGGAGTTGATGGTCGGCGAGAAAGCTCGCTTCGACCACACAATGGTCGCGCGTGAGCAGGTCGTCGAGCGGTCGACTCGGAGTGACCGGGAAATCTCCGACCAGGGGATAGCCGAGTTCGACTCCGCTCAGATTGACGATCTCGCTCGAAGGGCCCTCGGGGGTTGGGTAGCGCGCCATCGTCGGGAGTCGATAGACGTCGAGTCTTGTATGGGGGATCGATTCAAAGAGATTGTCGAGTTCTGCGGGCAGCGGCCGCGCCGACTCGACGATGAGATCGGCTCCGAGGATCGAGCGCGATTCGGTTCGCACGACCCGTTCGAAGGAGCGGACCACACTCGCAACCGCCACCACGGCCGCCACTCCGACACTGAGGCAAAGAATGAGAAAGCTGAACCGACCCGTCGATCCCCTGATCTCACGGGTCGCGTAGAGCCACGCCGCACTCCCCCTCATGCGACGCCGACTTCGAGCCGGCCGTCGACAAAGTCGAACCGTCGGTCAGCCCGCGCCGCAACGTCGGGATCGTGGGTGACGAGAATCAGAGTGGTCCCGATCCGTTCCCGCAGCTCCTCGAGGAAGTCGAGCACCTCTTCGCCGGTCTGCTGATCGAGACTGCCGGTCGGTTCGTCGGCGAAGAGGATCTTGGGCTCGGTCGAAAAGGCGCGTGCGATGGCAACCCGCTGCTGTTCGCCGCCAGAAAGTTGACGCGGGTAGTGGTGAGTCCGATCCTTGAGGCCCACCCGCTCGAGCAGTTCGAGTGCGCGCTCTTTGGCTTGAGGACGACCGATCAGTTCGAGCGGGATCCGGATATTCTCTTCGGCGGTGAAATTCTCAAAGAGTTGGAAGGACTGAAAGACAAAGCCGACTCGATCGCGGCGGAAAGCGGCAAGCTCATCTTCTGAAAGGTTGTGGATCGGGGTCTCGTCGATAAAGATCTCTCCGGCCGAGACGGGATCGAGCCCGGCTAGCACCGCGAGCAGTGTCGATTTGCCGCTGCCCGAGGGTCCGCAGATCGCGACGAACTCCCCCGAAGAGACTGTAAACTCCACTTCGTCGAGAACCACAAGTTGCTGGCTACCCGACTTGAGGACTTTGCGCACGCCGTGACATCGAATGAGAGCAGTCGGATGGTTCAAAAGAGGGTTCCTGGTCAACGAAGAGTGCGGTTCGGGGTGCGGCTCGCCCTGGTGGCGCTCGCGCTCAGCTCAAGTTGTAGCGATCAACCCGCTTCGCCGGATTCATCGACCTCGACTCAAGCGCGCCAGAATAGTTTGAGGAGGAGCGAGGTCAATCGCGGAGCCCCAGAGAGTCGGTCGCCCAAAGTAATCTTTCTCGGGGATAGTCTCACAGCGGGTTATCAAATCGCTGAAGCGGAAGCTTTCCCGGCCCACGTCGGGCGCATCTTCGAAGCCGACGGCACACCGATCACGGTGATCAACGCCGGCATCAGTGGAGATACGACCCGCAAAGCGCTGAATCGGCTCGATTGGCTACTCGGTCAAGATCCCGCGGTCGTCGTTATCGGGCTCGGCGCCAACGACGCCTTTCGCGGCGAACCCGTCGAGCAGATTGCGGCACGACTTCGCAAGCTCGTCGAACGCTCACAAGCGAGCGGCGCCCGAGTGCTGCTCCTCGGGATGCGTCTTCCACCCAACTACGGAGCGGACTACGCGGCCGCGTTCGATCGTCTCTACGGCCAAGTCGCCGAGGAGACCGGGGCGGCGCTCGTACCCTTTCTGCTCGAAGGGGTGGCCGGAATTCCGTCGCTCAACCTACCCGAAGACGGCCTGCACCCGAACCCGGCCGGTCACGCCCGAATCGCCCAGCCCGTGGCCGAGCAGCTCGCCCCTCTCGTGCAAACTTCTCCGTGATTCCACCCCGCGACTTTAGCCTGCTTAAGATTTAAGACACGCGATGGGCGCGCCTGGACCGCTGTCAGATCGGAGCGTATGGGCGCGGCAACTCTGGCCGTGGCAGCAGATTTCGCTCACCTCAATCGTTATAAGTCTTAAACCGGGCCGCTCGCCCCAAAAGCGAAAGGGCCGGGATATTCCCGGCCCTCTTGCATTCAACTTGACCACGCCGGCTCACACGGGGTTACCGTCGACTGATCTTCGCCCTATCAGCGATCCTCTTCGTCGGCTCCGTCGTGTCCTTCGTCTCCAGCTTGACCGACGAGCTGCGGTTTGCGCTCGCGAGGAGTCGGGCTCTCGCTCGGACCCGGCGCGGGCGCCTCGCTGCCGTTGGCGCCGATGTGGTGGACGTGGATATCGCGCTGTGGGAAGGGGATGCTGATGCCCTCATGGTCGAAGCGCTTCTTGATATCCCGGGTCAGGTCGAATTTGACCCGCCAGTAATCGCTCGACTTTACCCAAGGTCGACAGACGAAGTTGACGCTCGAGTCGGCGAGCTCGGAGACCTCGATCTGCGGTTCGGGATCGTCGAGCACGAGCTCGTGTTGGGTGACGACATCGCGCATCACTTGACTCGCCTTCTCGACATCGTCGGTGTAGCTGATGCCGAAAACGAGGTCGACGCGACGGGTCGGGCTGCCCGTGACGTTGGTGATCACGCCGCTCCAGATCGAAGTATTGGGGACCACGAGGATCTGATTGTCTGGAGTCTTGAGTTTGGTCGAAACGAGATTCATCTCTTCGACCGTCCCCGCCACGCCCCCCGCATTCACGTAGTTGCCGACGTCGTAGGGCCGGTAGATGAGCAGCATCAGGCCCGAAGCGAAGTTTGAGAGCGTCCCTTGGAGCGCAAAACCGACGACGAAGGTGATCGCTCCAAACACCGCGACAAACGGAGTAATGTCGACACCGAGCATAGTCAGCGCCACGATCAGGCCGACAAAGCGCGTCACATTCCGGATCGTGTTGACAAAGAACTTCTTGAGAAGATCGGAACTGCCCCGGAGACGACCGACCGCTTTACGCGTGATTCGCGCCAGGACTCCGCCCAGGATAAAAAACGCGAGCAAGGTCCCGACGAAACCGAGAATCCGAAGACCCCATTTGACTCCCCCATTGGCGGAGAGCGCCCAGCTCTGCAGACCGTCCCAAACCTTCTTGGGATCGATCAGAGCCTCTTCGAGATTGACGTTGAGCTCTTTCTCCGAAAATTGACCGAGGTAGGCTTTCTGTTCGTCGTAAGTTTTCGAATCGGGAGCCTCGTAATTCTTGAGCTCCGATAGAACGAGTTGAGCTCGCTCCGCAATCGACACCCTGAGATCTTGCGCCTCATTGAGTTGGTTGGTGAGGTCGGCCTTCTCGGCTTCGTCAGCCGTCTTTTCGATAGCGATTTTGATGTCGGCGCAGATCAGCGCGGCGGAGCGCACGTAACTGAGCCACTCATTCAGTTTCTCGTCGAGCTCCGCTTTGCGGAGCGGCTCGAGTTTGATCTCGAAGACCGACTTCTCCTCTTTGAGCAGCTCCTGTAGAGCCGCGCTGTCGAGACGGGGCGGAGGAGCCGCTTCCTTCTTCGCCTCTTCTTGAGCGAAGAGAGCTGAGGTGACGAGCAAGCAGATGAAGAGCAGCCGGAGCGGGCGGATCATCACGGGTTCGCCTTTCATTCGACGATTCGAATCCGGAAAGTGGGCACAGCGATCTCTTGGGTCACCGCTTATCAGATTAAAGTTTCCCGATTGAGGCTGGACCTCAATCAATCTGGGACTCAGTCGATCTGGGCCTCGGTCGATCTGGACTTCAGTCAATCTGAGCCGAGGTTAATCTGCGCCGAGGTTAATCTGAGCCAGGGTTAATCTGAGCCAAGAGCTGGGCCGATTTGCGGGTCTCGCGGGGTGCAACACATTCGGGCCCAATCGGCCTTATAACTGGGAAGCGAGCGGCGAGCGAGGCCAAATTCCCAAGGACCAGTGTTCTCCGAGTCGCCGAGGGGTCGACGGGTCGCGCGGGCCCGCGTCAGGCCGCTCAATGAAACCGCAGCGAGGAAAGCGAACCGCGAGAATGGGCTCTTAGAGCTGCCGCGATTCGCTGGACTCGATCGACGCCCCGACGATCAGTCTTCGCCCGCCCCTTTGAGATATTGAAGAAAGTCACCCTCGGTGGTCAACAACAGAGTGGTCTCGTTGTCGATCGCCTCCTGGAGCAGCTCCATGCGTTTGAGAAATCGAAAGAAGGTGACATTCTTGGAGTAGGCCTCGTTCGCGATTCGCGCCGCCTCGGCGTCGGCCTCACCACGAATCTCTCGAACTCGTCGCTCGGCGGTCGAAGTGATGTCGTTGAGCTGGCGAGTCTTCTCCCCTTTGATCTTCTCCTGCTCCCCATTCCCTTCGGCGATGTAGAGGGCGGCGATACGCTGCCGTTCCGACCGCATCCGTTCGTAGACCTTCTCTCGAACTTGCGGCTGGTAGTTGATGCGTTTGAAACGGAAGTCGAGTACTTCGATCCCAAAACGAGCGAGTTGAGGCCGGCCCGCCTCGAGAATTTTGAGAGCGATCTTACGGCGACCCACTTCTACGGGTGTGGGCTCGACGATTCGGGTGTCTTCTTCGCTCGGTGCGAAGATCCGCTTGGTGTCGCGGACCAGCTCGATGAAGTCGTGTTTCGCCACCATTTTGCGGGTCTCGCCGTCGAGGACGGCGTCGATGCTCGAAAGCGGTTGTTCGCTGTCGCGGTAGCTCTGGAGGAAGAGCAGCGGATTCTCGATGCGCCAGCGCGCGTATCCCTCGACAAAGATATAGCGCTTATCTCGGGTCGTCAGCTTGTTGGGATCCCCATCCCACTCGAGGTAGCGCTTCTCAAACTCGTTAACTTTCTGAACAAACGGAATCTTGGTGTGCAAGCCCGGTTCGCTGATCGGGTCGCCCACGGGCTTCCCGAATTGGGTGATCACCACCTGCTTGGTTTCGTCGACGATGTAGACTGCGTTGAGCACGACGAGAGCGAGCCCGATCAGGAGAACAAAAATCAGGGGAACGGCGACACGGCTCAAGGACGGCCTCCTCGTTCGGGTTCGATCGACATCAGCGGCACAAGACTCTTGAGATCTTCATCGACGATCAATTTCTTCTCCACTCGAGGCAATACATTTTTCATCGCTTCGAGAAAGACAAAGTAGCGGGTCACTTCGGGATTGAGTTCGTATTGAGCGAGGAGCGCGCCAAACGCCGAGGCCTCTCCCCGAGCCCGATTGATACGCTCGAGCTGGTAGCCTTGCGCCTCCGCGATAAGACGTTCGGCATTTCCGCGCGCCTTCGGAATCTCTCGGTTGAACTCGGCCTGCGCCTGGTTGATCAAGCTATCACGCTCTTGCTGCGCCTTATTGACGTTATCAAAAGAGGCTTTCACTTCGTCGGGGGGATTGACGTTTTGGAGGAGCACCTCGCGCACCTCGATGCCCGACTCGTAGTCGTCGCAAAGCGATTGTAGCTCTTCGAGCACTTTGAGCTCGATCTCCTCGCGACCGATCGTCAGGACTTCATTGACGCTGCGATCTCCGACGATGCGCCGCATCACCGATTCATTCATATAACGAAACGTCTTCTCGACATTCTTGAGCTTGAAGAGGTACTTCTGAGGGTCTCGGATCGCATACTGAGTCGTCCACTCTACTACCACGACATTTCGATCCCCGGTCAGCATCAGGGATTCGTCGAGCCGATTTGAGCGCGAGAACTGCGAACGGACCCCGGCTCGCTTGGTCTCAAATCCGAACTCCTCCTTGAGGAGGCGCGATCGCGAGGGCACCTTTTTAACCACTTCGATCGGATAGGGCAGCTTCCAGTTGAGCCCGGGGGAGGCAATCCGAGTAAAACGCCCGTAGCGCAACACCACCCCGACACTTTGAGGGCCAACCGTGAACGCCGAAGTCCAGATTGCAACAATGGCGAGAAACCCAATCACGAGCCCGATGATGAGAAACCAATTGGGGCGCGGCAATTCGCGAAAGGGTGGGATTTGGAGATCTCGATCATCCATCCGACACAAATTTCTTCATAGGGGAAACCGACTTTCGTGGGGGGCTGGCAACTTGAGGCGCGCCGAGAACACCCGGGCTCTCTACCGGCCCCGTCGAGGAAGTCGGGCAGAGTGACGCCGATAATCCTAAACAAGGAGCCCGGGATCAGCAATTGGCGCGGCCGCTATCGGGCTCGACAGCGTAGGATCGATGACGAAAGAAGTGAACAACTAAAGCTGGACAGATCCGGGCCGATCCTTTCAAGTCGAGCCTGAGAGATCAAGCGCAAGGGGCGCCTGAGGTGCCCAAGGCGCTCCTATCGGGAGTCTCAGATAGAAGCGAGACTCTATCAGCCTCCCGGACTGCGACTTGAGGCTTTGGCAAAGTTCGATCATGGGCCCAGCCGATAGCTTGGTTGGGATCGAGGTGTTTCACAGCTGCGACGCCAGTGAATCCGATCCGACGACGATCAGCCGATCGTCATGCAGTAATGGCTCTCCCAACGAGGTTGAAAGCGCTGATCCGCGGCTCACCCGGGCTCTGTTCGATCAGCCGACTTCTCTGGGTTTCGACCATTGACGCGGTTTTCCCCGGTTCTGTTTCGGAGGTCTAAAGCGATGTGGCAGGAGTTCTGGAAGGCTGACGAGAAGTCTGCGATCTGCTTCCGGCAAGGTGAAGAGTGGTTTCATATCGAGTCGGGAGATAACGCAGACTGGCAGTTCAAGCCCGTCACGATGGAGCGTGGACTACCCGCCGAAATGAATCAGGCGTACTACCGCGAAATCACTTCGGAGCAGTTTTACTCTCTGACCCAGTGGAGCTCAGAGGAGCTCGGCGAAAAAGTCCGCCAAAATTCGAGCGTCGCTCAGTGATCGTTAACTGTGGTCACTGGCCGCGCCCTTGGCGAGTACTGTACCCGCAGTCGCGCCTTCGGTGCGTACTTTACCGACAGTCGCGCCTTCGGCGCGTAGGATGCCCTCGGTTGCGCCTTCGGCGCATTGTACCCTCGGTCGCGCTGTTAGCGCGTCGACCGCTGGTAGAGGGAACCATTCTGAGTGGCGAGAAACTTATCCAACGGGATATCCTCCTGCTTTATGAAGCCCTGTTGCGGTAACTCTCCCGCAGATACCAACTCGACGACTGCCGAGACCGAGGCGGCCGTGGTCCACGAAATCGCGCGCCACTCGTTTCCGGCCACGTCGATCGGGTAATAAGCCTCGACGAACTCCTCCCGAAAAAGCTCCCCACCTCGACGCCCCTCGACTGCTGCGTGAACGTAGACGACATCGTCGTTAACGGGTGGTTTGGCATTCACGAGGATTTGACCCGCTTCCAAGCGCTTCTCCTTGAGGTGGAGCTCGTGGAAGAAAAATCGCATCAATTCGCAGTGGCCTGGATAGCGCATCGTCTTGTAGTTCAAGGTCCCGACTCGGCCGGCGTAGGTGTCGCACATGGTTCCGAGGCCACCCGAAGTCGTAAACGCTTCGAGACGAATCCCGTTGATCACGATCGTCTCGAGCAGCCCCATCGCGGGTACGAGCTTCTTCTGACCATCCATCACGACTTCGCAGTCGTTGAGATACTCGTTGACGACTCCCTCGGGCGACCAGTTAAAGGCGTAGCCGAGGAGCCCACGGGGATGCTGCGGCAGGGCCCCAACCCGAAGCTCGATCGATCGAAGCTCTTCGAACGCGGTCGTCAGTGAGGACCCGACGATACCGATAAAGCCCGGAGCGAGTCCGCATTGGGGCGCCATCACCCGCGAACAGTTCTCACTGAGCTCGATCACGGCCTTCGTCGTCGGGACGTCTTCCGTCAGGTCAAAATAGTGGATCTCGGCCTTGTGAGCCGCGTGCGCGACATCAATGTTGAGATGGTACGGCAGACAGGAGACCACCGCGTCAACCCCCCGAAAGGCCTCAGTCAGCGCCTTCTGGTCACTCGCCTGGCAGGCCTTGACCTCAAACGGCAGATCGCTGCGCGCTTTCGTGTCCAATCCTGTGACGGTGAATCCCGATTCCTGCAACAGGGTAGCGACGAGCGACCCCACTTTGCCGATGCCAACGACCACGACGCGACCGATCGAGCCAGTCATAGAAACTCCAAGTGATTCTGTGTTTATGCAGGGTAAACGCGAGCCGAGGTCGGCTCGAAGCCCGGGATTCTACGCAAGATCGCTCGGGGTGGCTCAGCTTTTCCTTTTTTCGGAAGCAGCCGGTCAGGCGCTCCGGATCGAGCGCTCGATTCGGGCCCCCGAGATCCGTTTGTGAAGCCAGCCTTTGCATCGTAACCTTAAGTGATTCCCTCGACTGTGCCTTCAAGGATACCTCGAAGACCGCTTGGTCAATCGGGGTGACTGGGGCGGCTCAACTCAGCGACGAGTCGGTTCATCACCGAACCCGGAAGGCCGACCGGCCGACGATACTCGGCACCCGAGCGGAACACTCAATTTTAGATGGGGATGCAGCCTTGAAGAGCGCTCCGCACCAGTTTGAACAATACCCCGAAGGTCTCGAGTGGGATGTCGACATCCCGGTGAGAACTCTTCCCGAAGTCCTCGACGCGACAGCCGAGCTCTTTAGCGATCGGCCCGCGATCGAGTTTCTCGGACGTCGCTGGCTCTACCGCGAGCTTCGCGATCTCTCCGATCAGTTCGCTCTCGGACTTCGAGAGCTCGGGCTGGGACCTGGTAGCCGCGTGGGCCTTTTACTCCCGAACAGCCCCTTCTTCGTCGTCGCCTACTACGGAGTGCTCAAAGCCGGGGGAGTGGTAGTCAATATCAACCCGCTCTACGCCGCCCGCGAGGTCGAACACCTCGTCAGCGATTCCGGAGCGGAAGCGATCATCACGATCAATATCCGTCAGCTCTTCGAAAAGGCGCACCAACTGCTGGGCCGCTGTCCGAAACTCAAATATCTCGTAACCGGACGGATGAGCGACATTCTCCCGCTCCACAAGGGCTGGCTCTTCCGACTCTTCAAACGGGCCGAAATCGCCAAAATCCCCGACTCTGAAGCGATCGTCATGTTCGACGATGTTCTCGAAGCACAGCCACTCGACTCAACCGCCGTCGATACCGACGCGTCGGACCTCAAACCCGACAACGGCCATTCGGAACGACCCCCGAAGCTGACCTATCCTTCACTCGACGATGTTGCAGTGCTCCAGTACACGGGCGGTACGACGGGCATCCCCAAAGCCGCGATCCTGACTCACCGAAACATCGCGATCAATGTCGAACAGGTCACCCTCTGGTTCTCGGGAGTCAAGCCGGGCGAAGAGGTCATCCTCGGCGTACTCCCGCTCTTCCATGTCTTTGCTATGACGGTCGTAATGAATATGGGCATCCGAATCGGCGCCGAGATCGTCCTCCTGCCTCGCTTCGAGCTCAAACAAGTCCTCCAGACGATCGAAGCGCGCAAACCGACGATCTTCCCTGGGGTCCCGAGCATCTACACCGCGATCAACAACTGCCCCACCCTCGACAAGTACGAACTCAGCTCGATCAAGTACTGCATCTCGGGTGGCGCTCCGCTCCCGCTCGCAGTCAAGAATGAGTTCGAAGCCCTGACCCAGTGCGCCCTCGTCGAAGGCTACGGTCTCAGCGAAACCTCCCCCGTCGTCAGCTGCAATCCCCTCGACGGAGTCAACAAGGAGGGATCGATCGGCCTCCCCCTCCCCCAGACCGAGATTCAGATCCGCGACATCGAAGACCCCGATCGAATCCTAGCCCAAGGCGAGGAGGGCGAGATCTGTCTCAGCGGCCCCCAGGTGATGAAAGACTACTGG
>CAYZYD010000076.1:0-10833 GCA_964482505.1 uncultured Planctomycetia bacterium
TCGGTACGGTGTGCGGGTGCGCTACGGACAGGCGGGTTGAACCGCGCAGTCGAGCGCGCTGCCCGACGGGTCCGGTCCGCAAGTCACGGGTCCCGGAGCGGGAGGCGCGGCAGCACCCACAAAGAGGAAGTTGAGGACATTGATCGCGTCACCGATGCCGAGAATTTCTGAGTCGTCAGCGTCGGCAGCATCGGCGCAGATCGGTCCGGCCTCACCTTGAAAGAGGAACCCGAGCAATCCGATCGGATCGTTGATCAAGACCGCTCCGTCGCCGCTAAAGTCGCCGCGGAGGAAGATCGGCACGCCTCCGACATCGTTGAGATCGAAGGACTCGTTGATCGTGACCGGGGTGCCGGAGAAGGAGACCATTTCGGTATCGACCGCCAGAGTTCCGTCGACGGGCGAGTGCACGTAAAAGGCATTGGTCTCCCAGGTGATGGGAAGATCGAAGATCAGGGTGCCCGCACTGATCGGCAGCCCTCCCGCCTCCATCACCATAATGGTGGCGCCGCTGTCACCGGGAAGATCCTCGTAAGTCGCGATAAATCCTGTCAGCCCGGTGGGGTCCGGGAACCCGGAGAGCAGAATCAAACTCACGAGCGCCGGTGAAACAAAAGTTACGACAGCTTCCGCCTCGACGGTCGAGCCCATGATCGAAGTCACTTGGACTTCCGCCTCGATCGTGCCCGAAATGTCGGGGATCGGAAATGGGTTATCGACGAAGATATCCGAACTCAACATTCCGATCGTATCGCCCACTTGAATGCCGCTGAAATCGAATCCACCACGATCGAACGTGGTGTCGAGCATCAGCGGCCCTTCTTGTCCTTCAAAGAAGGTAAACTCTTGCGTGAAACCGCTCGCGGTCCCGGTGTCGAGGGTATCAAAAGTTGTGGTAACGGTCGGCGTGAACGGCTGGGCCGCAGCGGTCGCGCAAAGCGCAACCACGATGGGGAGGGCGGTGGCTAGGGACTTCAAAGTCAGCACCTCTTTCAGGAGGGATCGAATCGAACTGTTACGAAGGGGATCATTGCACCCAGATAGAGAGGGCACCCACCCTCCGGCTCTCCAATCTCAGCTCGACGAGCATTCACCGAAAGCGAGATTGAGGGCCAAAGATAGGTCTTGCAACCGCACTGCTCGACATGGTCGCCGCGGGAGAATTGCTGAGATGAGCCCTTCGACACGGTGCATAGTCTACAGTCTCGAGGGGCCCGGCGTCGAATTCGATTTACACAGTTCCAACGGTTTGCTAAAGCTCGAGCCAGGAATGAGAAAGGAAAAGTATGCAGTTCGAGAAGTTCGGCCCACTTCCGGAGGGAACGCCGATTACCAAGCGCTCGGACGGTCGGCTCGAGGTCGCAACGGACCCGATCATCCCCTTTATCGAGGGCGACGGCATCGGGCCCGATATCTGGAGTGCGGCTCAAAACGTCCTCACCGGCGCGATTGAGAAGTGTTACGGCAGCGATCGACAGATCCAGTGGTTCGAAATCTACGCAGGAGAAAAGGCACACAAAAAATACGGGGAGTGGTTACCCGCCGAGACGCTTCGAGCGATCGAGCACTTCCGAGTCGCGATCAAAGGTCCGCTTACGACTCCGGTCGGCGAGGGCTTTCGCAGTCTCAACGTGGCGATCCGGCAGGAACTCGATCTCTACGCTTGTGTCCGTCCCGTCCGCTACTTCCCCGGAGTTCCGAGTCCGATGCAGAGACCCGAAGAGGTCGACGTCGTGATATTCCGCGAGAACACGGAGGACGTCTACGCCGGGATCGAGTACGAGGCGGGAAGTGAGGCCGCGATCGAGATCATCGATTTTCTCGCCCGGAAGTACGGAGCTAAGATCCGCTCGTCGAGCGCGATCGGGATCAAACCGATGAGCCGGGAGGCGACTCAAAACTTGGTGCGGCGCGGCATTCGTTACGCGATAGAACACGAGCGGCCGAGTGTGACCCTTGTCCACAAAGGGAACATCATGAAGTTCACCGAAGGGGCTTTTCGGACCTGGGGTTACGAGCTCGCCGCTGCAGAGTTTCCCGAGGAGACGATCACCGAAGCTGAAGTTTGGGAGAAACACGCCGGTAAAGCGCCCGCGGGTAAGGTCGTGATCAAGGATCGGATCGCCGACGCGATGTTTCAACAGATGCTCTTGCGACCGGCAGAGTACGACGTACTCGTTATGCCCAACCTCAACGGGGACTACCTCTCCGATGCAGCGGTGGCCCAAGTCGGCGGGCTCGGTCTCGCACCCGGCGGGAATCTCAACGACGACGTCGCCTGTTTTGAAGCGACCCACGGCACCGCCCCCAAGTACGCGGGTCAGGACAAGGTCAACCCGAGTTCGCTGATACTCTCGGGCGTTTTGATGCTCGAGCACCTCGGCTGGGTCGAAGCGGCCGACTGTATCGTCAAAGGGGTCGAGAAGACGATCGGTCAGAAGCGAGTCACCTACGATCTCGAACGACTGATCGAGGGGGCGACCCTTCTCAAGTGCTCCGAGTTTGGCCAGGCCGTCGTCGACAATCTATAAACTCGCCTCGAGTCGTCCGACAGAAAAGCAGAGAGCGAGCTCCCCGTTTGGTGAGCTCGCTCTCTGCTGTTTGGGGCGTTCCACACCCCTCACGTCAATCGAAAGAGGTCGTATAGGCCCGCACTATTCGCGAACCGCGTAGCGAGAAGTCGCAGTAGCGGGCTCGTGAATAATTAGACCTCGTTGTTGACCTTGGCCGCTTCCTCATCGCTCGGCTCTTCGAGCGCGTGGAGATCGTAAGAAGGCGTCTCGTCGAAGTCTGAGTGAGGATTCGTTTCGGGTTCAGGCTCCACGTCCGCGGGACGAGCGGCTCCCGCTGCCGCTCCGACCGGGGCGTACTTGTCGCGCGGGCGCGTACAGCTGCCCTCGAAAACAACACCCTCTTCCATCGAGATCGAGGGCGTTTCGATGTTTCCAAAGACTTGCCCGCCCGCACAGACGCGGACCGAGTTGACCGCCACGATGTTCCCGTGAACCTGGCCGGCGATCTCGACATCGGCCGCAACGATATCGGCTTCCACCACCCCGGAAGGGCCGACCCCAAACTTCCCGTCGGTTTCGACATTACCCTTAAAGTGACAATCTACCGTCACACTCCCGTTAAACCGAAGCTGACCTTCAAAGGAGAGGTGCGATCCGAGCGTCGAGGAGAGCAAGTCACCGACGTCCTCTACCATCTCGACGTCAGCTTGGACCAGTTGCTGTTCGCCTCCCCAGCCGTTTAGCTCGGGTTGTTCCATCACTGGTTCTTCAGGAAGTGCCTCTTTTTGCGATTTCCGCCCGCCGAACATAAAGTCCCCCCAATTCAATTGAACCGAACCACAAGACCGAAAGAGTTCGTTGGAAAATTCTCCGTAACAAAAGATAGGTTCTCGACTCGGGATTCGGCAAATGCCGGGAGAGACCGAGCGATCGATGGCCCAAATAGGTCGCACGCCTCGGGTCGTAAACCGGTTCGGAGCTCCGACTAATTCCGTAACCTGACCGAGAATTTCACGAGCGACAAAATCTGGTCACTTTGAGAATTCGGACGGAGCTCCGGGCGGGTATCGGCCCCGCCCGGGCAATCCTACCCAGCCGGCGTCGGCGGGTTGGCCAAAACAACGCCCGCATTCGGCCTACCTACTCGGCGTACGCCTCGATCGGGGGACATAGGCAGACGAGGTTTCGGTCGCCAAAGGCATTGTCGACTCGATTGACGGCCGGCCAGAACTTCTGTTCGCGAACCCACTCGAGCGGGAAGACCGCTTGTTCGCGACTGTAGGCACGCTCCCAGTCTCCGGCGATATCGTGAATCGTGTGCGGAGCAAACTTAAGCGGACTCTGGGCGGACTCGATCTCGCCCCGCTCGATCTGCCGGACCTCGTCGCGAATAGCGATCATCGCCTCGCAAAAGCGATCGAGCTCCTCTTGGGATTCGCTCTCGGTCGGTTCGATCATCAGCGTTCCTGCGACCGGCCAGGACATCGTCGGA
This sequence comes from uncultured Planctomycetia bacterium, assembly GCA_964482505.1. Classification (GTDB taxonomy): domain Bacteria; phylum Planctomycetota; class UBA8108; order UBA1146; family JAJFFE01; genus CAYZYD01. The sequence continues at coordinate 4,006 of CAYZYD010000076.1, forward strand.
GCGTGAAAGTTAAAGTCCATCAGCCGCTTGGCGATGTCATCAACTTCGATCCCGTACTCCTTGAGAGGTCGCACATCGATAATGCACTCGTGGGCGACGCGGTCGTTGAGTCCCGTGTAGAGAATCGGATAGTGCCCCTCGAGCCGCTTGGCGATGTAATTGGCGTTCAGAATCGCGACCTGCGTCGCCCGCTTGAGACCACTCCGCCCCATCGCGGTGATGTACGCCCAAGAAATGGGAAGAATGCTCGCACTCCCCCAAGGTGCCGCGGAGACAGCCGAGACACCTGTCTTGGGGCCGCACTCGGGGACGAGCGAATGGGTGGGAAGGAAGGGACAGAGATGATCAGCCACGCCGATCGGTCCTACTCCCGGGCCGCCTCCGCCATGCGGAATGCAGAAGGTCTTGTGCAAGTTGAGGTGCATGACATCCGGGCCAAACTCACCGGGCTGGCAGAGGCCGATGATCGCATTCGTATTTGCCCCGTCCATGTAAACCTGGCCCCCCGCGTCGTGTACGATCTTGCAGATATCGCGGATCGCCACCTCAAAGACTCCGTGCGTCGAGGGATAGGTGACCATCAACGCGCTCAGCGTCTCCGAATGTTCGCTCGCCTTCTGCTTAAGATCTTCGACGTCGACATTACCGGCTTCGTCGCACTTGACCACGACGACCTTCATGCCCGCCATGGCGGCGCTGGCCGGATTGGTTCCGTGAGCCGATTCGGGGATCAGACAGACGTTGCGACTCGTATCCTCGCGACTCAAATGGTACTTCCGGATGACGAGGAGTCCGGTGTACTCACCCTGAGATCCCGAGTTGGGCTGAAGCGATATCCCTGGGAACCCGGTAACGCGTTTGAGCTGATCCTCGAGCTCGCCGATCATCGCCAGGTAGCCGCGCGCCTGGTCGAGCGGAGCGAACGGGTGGATCGACCCAAACTCGGGCCAAGTGACCGGCACCATCTCGGTGGTCGCATTGAGCTTCATCGTGCACGATCCGAGCGGGATCATCGAAGTGGTAAGCGAGAGGTCCCGGTTTTCGAGACGTTTGAGGTAGCGCAGCATCTCGGTTTCTGAGTGATGCTGCTCAAAAACCGGGTGATCGAGGACGGTATCGGTACGACGCAATGCAGCCGGGATCTCAACCTCGCGATTCAGAGTTGATTCGAAATCAAAACTGCGGCCTCTCGCAAATACCTCGGTGAGCTTTTCGAGATCATCGCGCGTTGTCGTCTCATCAAAGGCGACCCCGAGCCGATCAGAGTCGATCCGTCGCAGGTTGTAACCCGCCTCGACCGCTCGCCCGAGATATTCATCCGCTCGACCCGGTCCCACTTCGATCGACAATGTATCGAAGAAGGTCGATCCACTCTCGGGTTCGTAGAACTGGTAGCCGAGGTCCGCAAGGGTGGTGCGAAACGCGCTCGTGAGTCGGTGGACTCGGCGCGCAATCCGTTCGAGCCCTTCCCGACCGTGGTAGACCGCGTAGGCCCCCGCCATCACCGCGAGCAGAACTTGAGCCGTGCAGATGTTGCTCGTCGCCTTCTCCCGACGGATGTGTTGCTCGCGGGTTTGCAGCGCGAGCCTGAGCGCGGAGCGACCGCGCGAGTCTTTGGAGACTCCGATGATTCGACCCGGCACCTGACGCTTGTGCTCTTCGCGCGTCGCAAAAAAGGCTGCGTGGGGGCCGCCGAATCCCATCGGGACTCCAAAGCGTTGCGAATTGCCAATCACGACGTCGGCCCCCTGGGCACCCGGAGACTTGAAGAGTAACAAGCTCAAGAGATCGGCGACCACGATGACGAGCATGCCGCTTGCGTGCGCTCTTTCGATGAGCGGCTCGAGGTTTCGAACTTGCCCATAGGTATCGGGGTAGCCGACCACGAGGGCGAAGCCATCGCCCGAGTCGACGAGCTCGTCGGTGCGCCCGAGTACCACTTCGATACCAAGCGGCTCGGCTCTCGTCTCCACCACTTCGATCGTCTGTGGGTGGAGCGCATCGGAAACCAGGAAGCGCGAGGAAGGATTCTTCTTCTGGATCGATCGGGTTAGCGACATCGCCTCGGCCGCGGCGGTTCCTTCGTCGAGGAGTGAGGAATTTGCAATCTCTCGACCGGTCAGGTCGGAGACCATGGTCTGATAATTGAGCAGTGCCTCCATACGCCCTTGTGATATCTCCGCTTGGTAAGGCGTGTAGGCCGTGTACCAGCCAGGGTTCTCAAGAATGTTGCGCTGAATCACCGCTGGCACCAAAGTCCCGGAATAGCCGAGACCGATGTACGATTTCATCAAACGGTTTTGGTCGGCAAAGCCGCGGATCTTATCGACGACTTCGCGCTCGGTCATACTGTCGGGAAGATCGAGTTCGGACCGGCTGCGGATCACCTCGGGCACCGTCTGGTCTACGAGCGCTTCGAGCGAATCGAGACCGAGTGACTCGAGCATCGAACCAACTTCAGCCGAATCCGGTCCGATATGCCGCCGGACGAATTCAGCCCGGTGTTCGAGTGTGTTCCAGTCAGCGGGTTGATTCATGTTCGGTCCTTTGCGTGATGATAAGCTGGGGGAAAGGCGTCGAGAGCGAAGTCGTGATGTCGATCAAAAGAGAGAACAGCTCGCAAAGACGCCGGTCGAGTCGCAGTATCGAACTCATGTGAATTCGACGCTTCACCGCTTGAGTGTATCGTCGAGGCGAACGTGGATGAAGTTAAGCTCGCCCCGAGGGCTCCGAGGCATTCTCGAGCGCATCGATTTTCGCGGCCAGCACGAAGTCGCTTTCCGTCAAACCATCGATCTTGTGGGTACAGATCGTCACTCGAACTTTACCCCAGGTGAACCACACCTCGGGATGGTGACCTTCGGACTCAGCCACCTCGGAAAGCTGATTAACAAAGGCGAGTGCGCCCGCGTAGTCGTCAAATCCGTACTGTTTGTAAATGTGGTGTGTCCCCTCGATCTCCCAACCGTTCAGTTGCTCAAGCAGAGGCCTGATTTCAGCTTCGGTTAATGGCGGAACGTCGCCGCGGCATGGAACGCATTTCTTTTGAGCGAGGTCAGTCACGGAGGGCCACCCTTCCAGCACTATCCTAAACGTTTTCAAAAAATGAACTTACGATCGCAGGCTCGGTCATCACGAAACCGAAACCAACCCGCCCCTCAATATTTACAGACTCTCAATAAGAAACTATTATACATTCTTTATTAGTCTTGCTTATGGAGCGGATAAGGGCTGAGTCGAAGCAGGATTCAACTCGGTCCCCACTCCGAGTCGTCGACTGGCGCGAGGGATTGGGACGATAACAGCTTCGCATGAGCTTTGGGCATGACTTCGCGAGGTTCGTTGAACGGACTCTTCCTCACCGGCCGACTCAAGTGGCCTTCGTCTTAAGAGTGTAGCTCGAGAGTTCAGAGTGTGGACGCCCTCATCTTTGGCGCCTAATCTTTGGCGTGCTGATCTTTTGCGATCTGGGCTTTGGAGAATTCTCAGAAGGCGACTTGCGCAAAGTGCTTTGCGCTCTGGTCACGTCGGTGCGGTCACGTATTCGAGACCTACTTCCCCTGGGTTCTAGGAAGTGTCTCATCACCGCATGCCATGTCGATCTCGGTCAGACCGAGCGTGTTTCGATTCGGGAACCGATCAGCGAGGCCGCTCTTCTAGGCGCTCGCGGTCTTCGGGGCTTGCTGTCCTCGGGTTCACTTGAGCTCGACGGTAGTCTCGAGTCTCGGCGGGAGTCGAAACAAACTCGCGCGACTTTTGTGCGGAAGCGTCGCAGCAGAAGTCAAAGGAAGGGAACAGGATCTCCTTATGAGAGTTCCATCAATTCAGAGTGATTGGTCCGTCAAGGCGACCGTTGCGTCCGCGTTGAGGATCGTCATCAATCCTTTCCGACCCCCGGCTACCGATCACGACTTTGAAACCGTCTCGATATCGGCATCACTCAAGACGGCGAAGCTCGGAAAGGAGCATTCTCGATGACTCACAAACTCTTTGTGGGCGGACTCCCTTGGGCGACGACTTCTGAAGAGCTCGCGGCCCTTTTCTCACAATTCGGTGACGTCGCCTCAGCCAAGATCGTCGCCGACCGGCGCACCGGTCGTTCGAAGGGCTACGGTTTCGTGGAAATGGAGACGCCTGAGGGTGCGAGCGAAGCGGCCGACGCGCTGAACAACTCCGAGCTCGGTGGTCGCATGATCACGGTCGATGAAGCGAAAGACCAAGCGGCCGACGCGCGCTAGTAGCCTCCTGAGTGTGGCCTAAAAATTCGGCTTGAGAGAGCAGCCCTCGAGGGTCAATTCCTCGAGGGCTGCTCCCTTGTCGAGCTGAGGGTTCAACGCTTTACATTTGGCGTAGTGGCCCTGAGAATCCTCAACTCATCGCCTACCCGAATCTAACGCTGAGGAGTTTGTGTTATGGCCACTCGAGTAACCCTCAACCTCCCCCCCAACGAACCGGTCCGGAGCTACCGCCCCACGTCCCCCGAGACCGAGTCACTGAAGCGTCGTCTCGACGAACTCAAACGCGAGACGATCGAGATCCCCTGTATTGTCGGCGGCGAGGAGATCCGCACGGGTGAGATTTTTGAGAACCGCGCTCCCCATGACCACGACCAGCTTCTCTGCCGTTACCACGCCGCCACCCCTGAAGTACTCGAGCGGGCCGTGGCCGCGAGCCAAGAAGCTTGGCGCGAGTGGTCGAGGACTCCGGTCGAGACTCGAGTGGCGATCTTTGAGCGTGCCGCGACCCTGCTCGCCGGCCCCTGGCGAGATACCATCAATGCGGCGACGATGCTCGGGCAATCCAAGACCTGCTTTCAGGCCGAGATTGACGCCGCTTGCGAGCTCATCGATTTTTGGCGCTTCAATAACTACTACACCACCGAGCAGATCTACGCCGAACAGCCGCCGCACAGTCCCGAGGGCACCTGGAATCGACTCGAGCACCGACCTCTCGAGGGGTTTGTCTACGCAGTCACGCCCTTTAACTTTACGAGCATCGCAGCCAACTTACCCGGCGCCCCGGTGCTGATGGGCAACGTCGCGATTTGGAAGCCGTCGGACGCTTCCATTTACTCGAACTATTTTGCGATGAAGCTCTACGAGGAAGCGGGCATGCCTCCGGGTGTGATCAACTTTGTCCCCGGGGATCCCGTTTCGATCACGCGCCGCCTCTTGAGCGATTCGAATTTCGCGGGGCTTCATTTCACCGGATCGACCGACGTCTTTCGAAACCTCTGGCGCCAGATCGGCGAGAACCTCAACGTCTACCGCAGCTACCCCCGCATCGTAGGTGAGACGGGCGGTAAGGACTTTATCTTCGCGCACGAGTCAGCGGATCCCGAGGAGGTCGCGGTGGCGGCGTTGCGCGGCGCGTTTGAGTTCCAAGGACAGAAGTGTTCCGCCGCAAGTCGCCTCTACGTCCCGAAGAGACTCTGGAACGACGTGCGCGACCGCCTGGTCGCCGACATGCGGACAATCGCGATGGGGGACCCCACCGACTTCAGCCAGTTTATGGGCGCGGTCATCCACGAACGCTCTTTTGAGAAGATCTCCTCGTACATCGACTACAGCCGCAGTCATGCCGGCGGTTCGATCGTCCAAGGAGGCGAGGCTCAGCGAAACCAAGGCTGGTTTATCCAGCCGACCCTGATCGAATGCGAAGACCCACACTATAAGACGATGCAGGAAGAGATCTTCGGGCCGGTCCTCTCGGTGCACGTCTACGAAGACGATGCTCTCGATCAGGCGATTCAACTCTGCGACTCAACGAGTCCCTACGCCCTCACGGGATCGGTCTTCGGGCGCGATCGGTCCATAGTCGACAAGATATCGAGCGCGCTCCGGTTCGCCGCCGGCAATTTCTACGTGAATGACAAACCGACCGGAGCCGTCGTGGGCCAACAGCCCTTTGGTGGAGCTCGAGCTTCGGGAACCAACGACAAAGCCGGGAGCCCGCTCAATCTCCTTCGCTGGGTTTCACCGCGAACAATCAAGGAGAACTTCAATCCCCCGCGCGATTACCGTTACCCGCATATGGGTTAGCCGACGGAGGGCCGAGCTAGCAGCCCGCCCGACGGGTCATTCGGCTGAGGCCGGCAATTAGGAGCGCATGAATACCGCCGCCGTTTGCCGCAAGCACAATGGGACGCACGCCGGCGTTGCTCCACGCGCCTCAATCTCACAGTCTTAAGTCGAAAGCAATTGCGCGGACTGCGCAAGCTTGGACAACTGGAGTCGACTCTCACGCCTCAACCGAGATGGGATCGCAAGTTCGCGGAATCTCGAAGTGCGCGACCCGATCTCCCTTCATCCCTTCGGACCTCAACAGAAGATACAAGAAACCAGCTCGATGAACGACGAACCGAAGATCACCAAGAGCGAGACCGAGTGGCGACGCGAACTCTCGGACGAGGAGTACTTCGTATGTCGCGAGAAGGGAACCGAACGACCCTACAGCGGCAAGTATTGGAACACGAGAACGCCGGGGACCTATCGCTGCCGCTGCTGCGGACTCGCACTCTTTCGTTCAGATACCAAGTTCGACGCTGGCTGCGGCTGGCCGAGCTTTTTCGAACCCCTCGAGGGGGCGAACCTCACCGAGCACGAAGACCTGACCCACGGCATGATTCGCACCGAGGTCACCTGCTCGCGCTGCGGTTCCCATCTCGGCCATGTCTTCCCCGACGGTCCCCCGCCTACCGGTCTCCGCTACTGTATCAACTCGGTTTCGCTCGATCTGCACAAAGAAGATCGCCCGGCCGAGAAGTAACCCAAGCACTAGTGTCCTGTTCGAAAAGTTCGAGCAAGAATCGCCGGCCCTCGACCTCCC
>CAYZYD010000077.1:0-10819 GCA_964482505.1 uncultured Planctomycetia bacterium
GTACCGTCCACCTCACTCCACGCGGCCGTGAGCCCGGCGATCAGCGGAGACCACAACCCGGTCGGCTCAGAGGTTCACGCCGCCCTGCGGCGTCGACCTGGCTACGTCTCCGCGCGCCTTCCCGAAAACCGAATCGACTTGCGGACGATGATCCGAGCGAGCCTCGTCTCGAGCGGTATCCCTCAGAGTCAGATTCGGGTTTCGACCGATTGCACCTACGCCGATTCGGGGGCTTTCTTCAGCTATCGTCGCGACGATGGCAAGACCGGACGACACGGTCTCGTGATCGGTTGGCACTCCGGTTAAATCGAGCTCTCGCTGTGTGGATGTTTTTGACCGCTGCGTTAGACTGTGCTCCTACGGTTTGAGGAATGAACCTCAGCCGTGGAGGCACTATGTCTATCGATTCCGCAAGCGACGACTCTTCTTCGTCCACGCCGTCATCATCTACACCGTCTTCTTCGTCATCATCCCCCACCTCACCATCCTCACCTCCATCGGGCTCTCAGGCTTCGTCGCAGGCGGGGACCTCACCTTTCACGGTTTCTTCAGATCCAGTCGACCCCACTCGAAAGATCGACCCTCTGCCCGAGGCGGCCGTTCCCTTTCCCTTTGAAGGACCTCGAGCGCGGCTCGTCTTTGAGGACGGCACCGAGTTTGAGGGGACTGCCTTTGGCGCATTGCGCTCGGCGACGGGAGAAGCTGTCTTTGCCACCGGGATGGTCGGCTATCCCGAATCTCTGACCGATCCTTCCTACGCGGGTCAGATCTTGACCCTGACCTTTCCGCTCGTCGGCAATTATGGAGTGCGGCCCCTCGAGTGGGAGCACAACTTGCCGCTCGGGTTTGAGGATCGTCGCATTCACGTCCGAGGCCTCGTCGTTTCGACATTATCGCACGACTTTAGCCACTGGCAGTCATCGCGCTCATTGTCGAATTGGCTCGAGGAAGAGGGGGTCGTGGGAATCCAAGGCGTCGATACTAGGGCGATTACTCAGAAGCTCAGGTCGAGAGGATGCACACCCGCCAAGATCGTGGTCGAGAGCGACGCGTCGGCCGTCGCCTTTGAAGAGATCGCAAAACGCAATCTCGTGGCCGAGGTGAGCTGTCCCGAACCCATTCTGTACGAGGGGGGATCGACCCGAGTCGTACTCGTCGACTGCGGGCTCAAGGCGAACATCGTCCGAAGCCTGCTCAGGCGGGGCGCGTCGGTTCTCCGGGTGCCCTGGAACTACAACCTCGACGAAGCCGACGGCGACGGCGTCTTGGTTTCGAATGGACCCGGCGATCCCGCGCAGGCGGAGGCGACCGTCGCGAATCTGCGCCGGGCTTTGACGGGCCAGCGACCCGTGTTCGGAATCTGTCTAGGAAATCAACTGGTGGGTCGCGCGCTCGGGCTCAAGACTTACAAGCTCGCGTTTGGACACCGCAGCCAAAACCAACCCTGTCTCGAGGTCGGCACTCAGCGCTGCTATATCACGAGTCAAAACCACGGTTACGCGCTCGACGCCACGAGCCTTCCCGACGAGTGGACCGAGTGGTTTCGCAACGCTAACGATGGCAGCAACGAAGGAATTCGGCACGAGAGCGGTCGATTCCAAACGGTCCAGTTTCACCCCGAAGCCATGCCTGGGCCGACCGATTGCGCCTATCTGTTCGATCGATTCTTGGAGGTACTCCGTTGAGTCCAGCTCAACTGCTTGGACAAACCGCGGCGACCCCGGTCGCCCGAGTTTCGGTAAAGAGGGTTTTGATACTCGGCAGTGGCGCGCTCAAGATCGGGGAGGCGGGGGAATTCGACTACTCCGGTTCGCAAGCGATCAAAGCGCTGCGCGAAGAGGGACTCGAGACAATTCTCGTCAATCCGAATATCGCGACGATTCAGACGTCGGAAGCGCTCGCAGACACCGTCTACTTCCTGCCCGTCAGTCCGGACTTTGTCACCCGAGTCATCGAGAAAGAGCGACCCGACGGGTTGCTGTTGTCCTTCGGAGGGCAGACCGCGCTCAACTGTGGAGTGGAGCTCCAGCGGCGCGGCGTTCTCGAGAAGTATAACGTCCAAGTTCTCGGAACCCCGGTTGAGGCGATTCAGCGCACCGAGGATCGCGATCTCTTCGCTTCGATGCTTCGTGAGATTCAGCTCATGACGCCGCGCAGCATCGCGGTATCGACTATGGACGAGGCGCTCGCGGCGGCCGAACAGATCGGCTTTCCGCTCTTTATTCGGGCCGCGTACGCACTCGGGGGGCTCGGTTCGGGAGTCGTCCGCGACGTGGCCCAGCTCCGCGAAGCCGTGAGCAAGGTGCTCACGTCATCGCCCCAGCTTTTGATCGAAGAATACCTCGAGGGCTGGAAAGAGATTGAGTATGAGGTCGTTCGCGACGCGGCCGACAACTGTATAACCGTTTGTAATATGGAGAACTTCGACGCCCTCGGCATCCACACCGGCGAGAGCATCGTGGTCGCCCCCTCGCAGACTCTCACGGATGAGGAGTACCACTGGTTGCGTCGGATCAGTATCGATCTGATTCGGCACATAGGGGTGGTCGGCGAGTGCAATGTACAGTTCGCGCTCCATCCGCACCGACTCGAGTATCGGATTATTGAAGTCAATGCCCGACTCTCGCGCAGCTCCGCTCTCGCCTCGAAGGCGACGGGATATCCGCTCGCGTTTGTGGCGGCCAAGCTCGCGCTCGGTTACACGCTCCCCGAGATCCCCAACTCGATTACCAAAGTGACGTCGAGCTGCTTTGAGCCCGCCCTCGATTACGTTGTGATCAAGATTCCGCGCTGGGATCTCAAGAAGTTCCGCGGGGTGGCCAAGGAGATCGGTAGCCAGATGAAGTCGGTCGGTGAGGTGATGGCGATCGGTCGTCGCTTCGAGGAGGCGCTTCAGAAGGCGTGCCGGATGCTCGGGATTGGGGCACACGGCGTGATCGCCAACAGTTTTCCCCTCGAGGACATCGCCGAAACCCTCGAGCACCCGACCGAGTTTCGGCTCTTTGTGATCGCTGAAGCCTTCAACCAAGGCTTCACGCTATCCAAGGTCCACGAACTCACGCGGATCACCCCGTGGTTCCTCAAGCGGATCCGTTCAATTTGTGAGACCGGCCGCCGCGTGGGCGACTACGTACTCGAAGATTTGCCCGCCGATCTCTTCCGCCACGCCAAACAGCACGGTTTCTCTGACAACCAGATCTCGAGGCTCGTGCGGCGTCCCGAACCGCCGGGACCGGGTTTCGCAGCGATGCTCGAGGTGCGAGCACGTCGCCAGGAACTCGGGATCGAACCCGTGATCAAGCAGATCGACACCCTGGCGTCTGAGTATCCGGCTCGAACAAACTACCTCTACGTCACCTATAACGGCAGCCAGGACGATATCGAACCGATGGACGAGTCGCCCTGTGTCGTGCTCGGCGGCGGCGCCTACCGGATCGGAAGTTCGGTCGAGTTTGACTGGTGCTGTGTCAACGCAGCGCTGGCGTGTCAGCATCAGGACCTGCCGACCGTGATGATCAATTTCAATCCCGAAACCGTTTCGACCGACTACGATTCGTGCGATCGACTCTACTTTGAAGAGCTCTCGCTCGAACGCGTGCTCGATATCTGTGAGCGCGAACGGCCGCGCGGAGTGATCGTCAGTATGGGGGGGCAGACACCCAACAACCTCGCGGTGCCGCTCGCAGAAAACGGGGTGCCGATTCTTGGGACTAAGCCCGCAAACATCGATCGAGCCGAGAACCGCGAAAAGTTCTCGAGCTTGCTTGACCAACTCGATATCGATCAACCCGATTGGCGCGAGGCGACCTCGCTCGACGAGGCCGAGGCCTTTGCTCGCGAATACGGTTATCCGGTCCTGATCCGCCCTTCCTATGTTTTGAGCGGGGCCGCGATGAGCGTAGCGCACTCGAACCCCGAGCTTAAGGAGTACCTCCGGGCCGCGACCGATGTCTCGCGCGAATTCCCCGTGGTCATCTCGAAGTTCATTTTGAACGCCAAAGAGATCGAGCTCGACGCGGTCGCGCAAGAGGGAGAAGTGATCTGTTACGCGATCAGCGAGCATGTCGAAAACGCGGGTGTCCACTCGGGCGATGCGACCATGGTCTTCCCGTCCCAGCGTCTTTACCTCGAGACGATTCGGCGGGTCAAACGGATTTCGCGCGACATCGCTCAGGCGCTCGAGATAACGGGGCCCTTCAATATTCAATTCATTGCGCGCGATAACGAGATCAAGGTCATCGAGTGCAACCTCAGGGCTTCGCGGAGCTTCCCGTTCGTCTCGAAGATCCTCAAAGAGAACTTCATCGACTACGCCGTGCGCGCGATGCTTTCGAAGACACGCATCGACTCTCCGAGCAAATCTGCGTTTGAACTCGACTTTGTCGGGGTCAAGGCGCCGCAGTTTAGCTTCTCTCGGCTCAAAGGCGCCGACCCGCTGCTCGGAGTGGAAATGGCGTCGACTGGAGAGGTTGCCTGCCTCGGCGACAACATCTACGAGGCCTTTCTCAAGGCAGTGCTGTCGGTCGGTTATCGAGTCCCGACAAAAGGGGTGTTGCTATCGACCGGGACCATCGAGGGCAAGGTCGCCTTCCTCGAGAGCGCCCGCAAGCTCGAGAAGTCCGGGCTCAAGCTTTTTGCCACCCCGGGGACCCAGCGCTTTCTCGCGACCCACGAGATCGACTCGACTCCCGTCGCCTTCCCCGACGATCCCCGTTCTGACGACGAAGTAGAATCGGTCCTCGACCTGCTTGAATCGGGGGCCATTGACCTGGTGATCAACGTCCCCAAGAGCTTTGAGCACGAGGAGCTCTCAAACGACTACCAGATCCGCCGCAAGGCCGTCGACTTCGGTCTCTCGCTCTTCACCAATATCCAAGCCGCCGTCCTCTTCGTCGAAGCGATCGGCCGCTACCGAACCAGCGATCTCATGATCAAGCCCTGGGCGGATTACTAACGACTGTAGCGGAGGAATCGGTACCGAATCGGTGTTTCGCCGGCCGCGTGGAAAACTCCATCCCAGGCGGGGGAGGCGCGGCCACCACGTGGCCCGAGGCACGGCGAGCTGGTTGCCGAGTCAGCGGTTAGAGTCCCCTTAATGAGGCGACTGGACTTGTAGTTCCGGCACTGCTTGTGGCTCTGACGTAACAGTCCGCCCGCAGAGCGGAGATATCACGTCAGTCGGGTCGTGAAGGCTCGAGGTTGGCTCCTCGCGTTATGCGAGGATACGCCCCGGTTGAAACCCTCTATTCAAATCCTTCCAGCGACCTACTTGGCGAATTTCTGATAGTCCGGGAAGTCCTCGCGGTTGAGGCCGAGTGCTTGGAGTTGCTCGAGGATGGCGCGTTGGAGCTGAGCATCTTCTGCGTAATCGCACGCGAATTCAGCGCCGCGTTGATCTTCGAAGATGCGGCGCAATTTGCGACGCAGCCACCAGCGTATATCGTCGATGGAGGCGGCCGATTCATACTTGGCGAAGAACTTCTTGAGTTCGGGATAGGCGCCCGGGTCACCCCCATCGCCGTTCTCCGCAAGGCGCGCTAAGAGTTCCCGATTGGGTTCGAGGAACTTTTCTAGGTACTCCTTAAATGCGTTCTTATCGGTGAGCTCGCTGATCGCTTCGAGTGCGCCGAGGCTTCGTTGCGAGTTCTCGACGACGATATCGGGTTGGACCCCACCTTCTGAAATGACACGACCCTCCATGTCGTAGCGCGTGTGAATCGATCGACCCGACGGGAGATAGTAATACTGAACCGTGAGCCGTAGGGTCGACTCGCCGCCGAGCAGTTGGTTCGTCCCCTCAGACAGTGCGAAGAGTTTCTGTACGCTGCCCTTCCCGTAGGAACGTTCACCGACGACCTTGGCGCGTTTGAAGTCTTGGAGCGCTCCCGAGACGATTTCTGAAGCACTCGCCGAGCCTTCGTTGATCAACACGACGAGGGGAAAGTCGCCGCGCGAACCCGGCGTCGCGAACCGACGTTCCGCTTCGGTTCGCCGACCTTCGTCGCGCTGAGTAACAATCGGATCCTTCGGAGCGTCGACAAACTCGTCGACGATACGAACGGCGGCTTCGAGGTAACCGCCCGGATTGTTACGCAGGTCGAGAATCAGCGCCTTCATGCCCTGTTTGAGAAGGGAGTCGAGCGCGGCATCGGTTTCGGTGACGGCCTTCTTCCCGAATTGCGTGAGCGAGAGATACCCGATACTTCCGGGGAGTAAGGTGGATTGGACCGATGCGATTTCGATCGTCTCGCGAACGAGCTTGAACTCGCGTGGTTTGATCCAGCCCCGTCGAGCGATCTTCATGGTCACGGTCGTCCGCGGCGCGCCTTTGAGCTTCTTGATGAGATCATTGAGCGTCAGCGGCTTGGTCGACACTCCTTCGACTTCGACGATCTGGTCGTCGGTCAAGAGCCCGGCCCGGTGGGCTGGCCCCCCGTAGATCGGTCGGAGAATTCTCATGAAGCCCGTCTCTTGATCCTTGGAGACCGCGGCTCCGATCCCCGCGTACTCGCCGCTGATTCCCTCTTGGAAGCTCTTCGTCTCTTTGACATCCATGAATGATGAGAATCGGTCGAGACTTGAGACCATCCCCTTGACCGCTTCGACGATTAGGCGATTGCGATCGACTACGTCGGGGTCCACATAGAAACGATCGACGAGGTCGAGCACGTCACCGAGGAGCGGGTGCGAGAACTTCTTCTGCCCAAAGCTCTCCCGGAGTTCTTCGAGTTGCCGCTCGGTGGTCTCGAGCCGTCGATTCCGCAGCTCAAGTTCGCGTTCGAGCGAAGAGAGCCGCTTGGTCAATTGGGGGCTCGCACTCGTTCCGCCCGTGTCTCCCCGTTCGCGCAGTCGTTCGATCCGACGCATCAGGAAGTCCTGGCTCAGAACGAGCCGAGCTCGCGCCCCGAGATCGGTCGGCTCCTTTTCGAGAACGCGCAGGATGTTACGGATCTTACCGTCCATGGCACCGACCTCAGCCAGCGTGATCGCTTCGAGCGCTCGCACTTGGGGATCGTCGACTTCGAGGAGCGGGATCAAACTATCGCGCGACTTGCGATAATCCGAGGTGGCGCGAAAGAGCGAGCTCGCGGCCGCCACTCTGAGCCGGGGCAAGAAGGCGTCAGTACTGTCGAGGATTTCATTGAGGAGACGTTTGGTTCGACCGGTATCGAACTCGCCGATCATTTCGATTGCCGCGACTCGCACCGGGACCTCGAGTTGATCGTTTGAGCCGATCTCAGCGAGAGCTCGGTCAACTCCTTTGACTTCCCCAAGCGAGATGAGCGTCTTACTCGCCATCAGGACCACAAATGGTTTGTCCGAGGTGAGTGCGGTTTGCGCCCAAGGGATGACCTCGTCGCCGAGCTCTTCGAGGTTGCGCGAACCGATCCAAACATCGTCGAGAGTTCGTTCGGAGTAGCGGAGCACAATTGTCTCAATCTGCTCCTGAATCTGGTCGGCGGTCAGTTCGGTCGATTGAGCCCGGAGTGTCGCCAGTGATGATGCGATGATCAGCGCGAAAGCGGCCACGAATTGCATTACCGGGCGACGCGCGGCTCGATCCCGTCGAGAGAAGCGTGAGTATCGGTTCGGTCGATCGACCATGTGGGGACTCCTCAGTTCATTGAAAATCAGAGCTTACAACGCTCCTGCGGAACTATAACACGGGCTTCAAAGCGAACCACGAATTTCACCGAGGCTGGGACGAGGAGTGGAGTGCGGGTTGCCAGGGCGAGGGTCTCTGCGTCAACCGGCTCTGCGGAAAGGTCGTCCCATCGTCGCTCGTCTTATCTCGGCTGCGGTCTTCGGAATCGACGGGCTCGTCGTCGACGTCGAGGTCGATTCAAGTCGCTCCAAGTTACCCTCATTTTCCGTCAGTGGTCTTCCGGGCAAGGGAATCCGGGAGAGCCGGGAACGGATTCGCAGCGCGGTGTGGAATTCGGGATACGAATTCCCCACCGGTCGGGTCCTCGTCAATCTATCCCCCCCGAACTGCGAAAAAGAAGCTACCGTCTTCGATCTGCCGAACACACACCGACTGCTCGTGACTACCGGAGTTCTCGACGCGAGCACGGCCCAAGGCTGGGGAGCGTTTGGAGAGTTGTCGCTCGACGGCTGTACTCGCGCGGTCACGGGAACCACGGGTCTTGTATTGAGCCTGCGCAAGGCGGGCCTCAAGCGGCTCTTGGTTCCGGCGAGTAATCTCGAAGAGGCGCGGGCCGTACCCGCGGTCGACGCGGTGGGGGTTCGCAATCTGCGACACGCGGTCCAAGTTCTCAAAGGAGAATCGAAAGGACTCCGGGAGCCCGAGCCGAGCCCGGTCGAGGAGACCGTGCCACCGCTCGACTTCGCCGACGTGATCGGTCACCGCCATGTGAAGCGCGCGCTCGCGATTGCGGTCGCTGGGGGTCATAACGTGTTGCTCGTCGGTCCGCCCGGGTCGGGCAAGAGCTTGCTCGCGCGACGGATGCCGGGACTGATGCGCGATCCGACCCACGAGGAGTTGCTCGAGATCACTCAGATTCAATCGGCGGCTGGGATCAAGCGAGTGCGAGGCCTTGTCACCGAACGCCCGTTTCGCGCGCCGCACCACACGATCTCATGGGCGGGTCTCGTCGGTGGAGGACGAGTTCCCCGTCCCGGCGAGATCACCGCCGCCCATCTCGGAGTGCTCTTTCTCGACGAACTGCCGGAGTTTGCTCGCGCCGCCCTCGAAGCCTTGCGCGAGCCACTCGAAGAGCGCACGATCACGATATCTCGATCGCAGTATACGGTTGTTTTCCCGGCTGCGTTCACACTCGTGGCTGCGATGAATCCCTGCCCCTGTGGTTATCTCGGTCATCCGAGTCGGCCCTGCCGCTGTCCGACCGATCGAGTGCGTCGCTACGTCGAAAAAGTCTCGGGTCCGCTGCTTGATCGAATCGATCTCAGGCTCGATGTGCAGGCTCCCGATTCGGCGGCTCTACTCGGGATCAAGCCCGAGCCCGCGCTCAAGACGGCAGAGCTTCGGCAATTTGTCGAACGGGCGAGTCGATTTCGAATCGATCGCGGGCGTCTCCGTCCCAACCGTGAACTCCAGTGGGCGACGCGCCGAGAGTGGGGGCTGATGTCAAAGCGCGTCGAACAGACCTTTGTCCGTCACGCCCGCGAGCTCGAGCTCTCATCGCGCGGGATGACCCGAGTTCTTCGCATTGCGAGAACGATCGCTGACGGGGCGGCGAGTGAGAGCATCGAAGAACGCCATCTTCTCGAAGCGATCGGGTACCGAAGCTACGATCTCTGAGGTTGTCGGATGGTCAAAATCGAATTTATTTGCACGCCGTCAGTCAGCAGACGGACTGCGACTTCGCAATACGAACTCGTTAGCGTTGGGGTTTAGCAGTCCGCCCGAAAAATCGACTCAGCCACGAAGTCGATCTTCCTTCGCTCCGCATCTGCCGCGAAACGCGGGCGAATTACCAATTCGCCTCCGTTTCGCGACAGGCACGGAACTCGAAATCTCGCCCTCGTGAGTCGAGCTCCGTTTTTCGGGCGGGCTGCTTAGCGCCAGCGACCCGCGACCCAGACCCAGCGGTGGCCGCGCTTCACCCAACGCGGCTGCACCCAGACCGCTCGAGCTCGCGGAGGCTTGACCCAACGACCCGGGACCCAAACCCAGGTACCACGTCGGCGCGCGTAACTGCCCGCGACCCAGACGTGGGTGCCCGAAGGCCGAGCCGGTTGTACTTCGGTCTGACCGGTCGGAGGGGCCGGTGGTGTCGCCCCGTCAAAGTACTCTTCGGCAGCCTGTTCCTGGCGAGCCTGCTCGGCCTTAACTTGGTAAAACTCGGCTTGAGCCTGATTGCGGCGCGCGATGGCGCGGTTGCGTCGCGCGCGAGCGCAGCCGGTTGACGCGAGCATTCCGAAAACGAGAGCGATTCCGAAAAACCTGAGCATCAGACAACCCCTTTGCGGCAAGAGTGGTGTTTGTTTGGTTGCTATCAAACCCCGCCCGAGGCCGCGCCGTTTCGGAGTGCGTCAGGATTGCTGCGCTCCAAAACTCTGGGAGGCTGGGTCTCAGACCGGCCGTTTCCCTAAGACCGTCCCGCGGAGATCGTCACGGAATTCGGGACTTCAACTGCCGGCGGCCGCACCGGTCGCAGCTTGCTGCGCCCTCAATTGGTGTTCGGCGATCGGGGCCGGGGGAGTTGAGCCTTGGCGCGAGCAGACCGAAGCGATACCCCAGCCGAATCCCTGCATGGGATTGGACCAGACCTCGCCGCCGGTCGCAGCGTCGAGCGCGTAAGTATAGCCATTGACGCTAGCGAGAAGGAGTTCGCGGTCGAGGAGCAACGTCACAAAGCCACGGCCCTTGGGGCACTTCCAATCCCAAACCACTTCGCCATTGTGACGACTGAGCGCGGCCACGCGGCGATTGAAACCGACGTAGATCAGTTGATCGATGTCCATGGGTGAGCTCCGTTCCAAAAATGCGGTAAGGCCGCAGTCTAACAATTCTTTGTATGTCGAGCCGAAGGCTCGCGAAACTTTGTCGAGCCGAAGGCTCGCGAAACTTTGTCGAGCCGGAGGCTCGCTGAGGTAGTGTCGAGCCGGAGGCTCGCTGAGGTAAATCGAGCCGGAGGCTCGCTGAGGTAAATCGAGCCAGAGGCTCGCGAAGGTATCCGAACCGGGGGCTCGCTGAGGTTAGTCGGACGCAAGCGCAGATTCGTCCACCGCACACTCGACCTGACCGAGAATCCGAATTGCGTTATCATAGAGGTCCGACGGAAAGTGCAGTTGGCGAGGGTGGGGACCACGGCGGTCGAGTTGAGATTGCGAA
>CAYZYD010000078.1:0-10774 GCA_964482505.1 uncultured Planctomycetia bacterium
GAGTACTCTTGATGGGCTTCGTCGACCTCGATAGTGACGTAGCCGCGAGTGGGGGGGGAGATAATCTCTAGTTTGGGGAGTTCCCGCTGAAGGTGCTCAACCAACTCCGTATCGACAGCGCCGGGCAGATAAAGCCGGCGTAACCGCGGGAACTTGGCAAACTCCTTGAGGGCGTTTTCGCTGAGTTGCGATTCTCTGACGTCGATTGATTCGAGTGACTCAAGCTGAGCCGCGCCATTCCAAAAACCCTGCAGGACTCCCGCATGGTTTCCTCGGGCGGTCAGCAATCGTAGCTGCTTGAGCTTTGCAAAGGGCTCGGGGTCGAGCTCACCGTCATTTTGACAATACGATACGTCGAGGCTCTCGATCGAGGAGAGCTTAGAAAGTGCCGCCGCCATGCCCACCAGCCAGTGGTGTCGCAACCCAAGGTGCCGCAGCGCAGGAAGCGCCGTGAGCTTTCGAACCCCGGCGCTCTTGATGCCGGTCGAGTAGGGAGGAATCATATTTTGGCCGATGACTCCGCGGGCCCGGATCACTTCAGGAGTCCAGGAAACGTCGAGGCTCTTGAGTTCTTTTATCTGACTCAGGAGCTTGGCGGTCTTATCTGTCGCGCCACATCCCGCGAGCGAGAGATTCTCGAGTTGCTCGAGCTGTGAGATCGGCCTAAGCCCTGTCGCCGTAAAGTTAAGACAACCTTCGAGGTTGAGGGTCGTCAAGGGGAGGTTGATAAGGGGGGTGAGCCCGCCGCTGATTTGGGAGCAACCGCTGAGGTCGAGAGAAGTGAGGTTTGAGAGCTGAGCGATCACCTTGAAGCAGCGATTGTCAAGACGAGGATTCTCGCGCAAACGGAGCGCCTTGAGTTGGCCTTGACTCTTCAGGGGTCTTAGATCGGCGGTCTCGAGATCGAGCCCGCTCAAGTCGAGAGCTCGCGGTGATCCGCTGAGACAATCGGTCCAGGGGCTCGTCGGCCTGACCCAGTCCTCTTCGGCGATCGAGCCTGTGTTTGCGATTACGGTAACCTCGGTGTGTTCTCGTTGCATCGATCCTCCTATCCCTCTTATCGATCCTCCGGACTCGACGCTACAGTCTATTCGGGTGCGGTCTTAGAGCCTTTCGATGTCAACTTTCGAGGAACTACGCTCAAACTTCTTCCCTGCGGGGTCGGTGACCTCAAAGAATCCGTTACCAGCCATCCGTTTGCTGCTTTGAGTTGCTTGGAGCCGCTCTCTTCGCTTACCGTATCTTCAGTTCCGCGTACTCTATCTCGGTTGGCTAGGATCGAGCCACGAGGCTTTCACTTGCCGGCCCGACCTAAGAATCATTCCGGTCGAGGGTGTACCACGTGTAAATCATCGTCAGCTTTTGCGACGATAAGACGGACATTGGCATGTTGCTCTACGCCCATACCTCGCCAGCCTCAAAGGCTCGAGCTTATCGTCCCGTCCCAGACAACTGAGACGGAACAAAATTACTTTTAAGGCGACTACTCGGTTGGGCAGAGGACGGAGGATTCGTGATCTCGGTAGACCTCACTAAGTATCGGTACCGGGGAGCCGGGGTGCTCGTCGCTTTGCATGAAGAATACCTTGTCGAGTTCACCGAGGTTTGGAGCGAGGCGAAGAGTCGGCAACTGACGCTTCCCGATTCAGAAGACCCCGACTACGCTTCGCTCGAGCATCTCCTCTACCACGTGGTCGCTTGCGCGCGAGGGTACCTAGTCTGGTGTTGTGAGAAACTCGAGATTGCCAGCCCGGCGATCGATCCGACTCCGGAAGTGCCCGAACTGAATGCGCGGCTCGCTGAGTATCTCCCCCATCTGCTCAGTCGGTGGCGGGTTGCCCTGAACGGAGTCTCTGAGGAAGAGGCCAGTGTCGTTTATCCTTCACGCTGGGGGGTTGGCTACTGTGTCGATGCGATGCTCGAGCATGCGGTTATTCACCCGATGCGCCACAGCTATCAGCTCAGAAACTTGCTCGCAGCTCTTTCGTAGGAATTCTGGTAGCAACCTGGTGTTGCGGAGGTTGAGCACTGTTCGAACGGTGCTGAACTCAACCTCCGACGGGAGTGTCTTTGATGTGGGCTACTTCCCGCACTATGGGCGCGCCCTTAAATTCAAAATCGTAAGACACTCGCTGGCCACGTTGAGCAAACCTTTCAACGTCGACGACCAGCCAGGCCGGCTCGAGAACTCTCGGCCCTCCTTGCCAGCGGAGGCCTTGCGACTCTCATTACGCAGGCTCAGAGCCTTGCAATCTCGCTCTTCTCCTTTGAGCTCTTCTCCACCTTTGGCTTCGTTAGTCGGATGTGAACCGACTGGGAGGCAGCCTTGGGCTTTTGCGAGGTGCGAGTCAAGACAAGCTGTTGAGGGTACGCGACCCGACTTGCCTTCTTGAACTTCCTCGCCTCCCAAGTGGACTCGAGCGCCATCTCGAAAGACTCGCCGTGCGACTCAAAGGTAGACGTCACTTTTGCCAGCCGTCGCTTCGATCTCTTGCCAGAGTAGTGGAAAGCTAACCTCGTCCGGCTCGACGTGAACTCGTCGCGAACCTCTTCGACAACCCGGATCACGAAATCCTCGGCGATCACGATTTCAAGAGCGATCTCTTCATCTTTGGAACCCAGCTTGACCCGAATCGTCGTGATATTTTTAGTCGTTTTGATGGTCACTTGTTTCGCGTTCAGCAAACGCTTCTCATTGCCGGGGGTGAACCAGCCCCAGATAAAGTACTCAGCGGCAGAGCCCGCAATCAGTGCTTTGAGTTGGGGTTGGCCCGCTTGGGCAGCGAGCTTGTCCTCGATAGTAAACGGGGAGTAGCGTCCACTCGGCGACTGAAAGGCCCCCTGCGAAGTGATCTTCTGGGGGGCGTTACTACCCGGAATAACAAGCTGACCGATCGCTTGGAACTCGGCGGAGAGCCGCGCAACTTCTTCGAGGTGCTCGGGTCGCGTCCCGAGCAGATTCGAGAGGGCGCGTTTCTTTGGATCCTCGTCCGCAAGCAATGGAGACGATAGAAGGAGACCTGAAGCCACGCCGAGGCGCACAAGAGCAGTGAGTAGGTGAAACACAGAGAAACTCCTCAAGCGCGACGCAAGGGAGCTCGCCGCGCAATGGGTCTGAGGGATCAGCTATGAGGGATCGACGAGGGATCAGCGCAGGAGGAACTGTTTTGGCGCTAAGAATTGAGGGAGGTATAAAAGAGTACCAGAAGCGTCATGCTCGCTGAAGTGCAGTCTGACTATTAGTGGAATCAGAAGCTAACGGCAATTAGCGGGTCGAAGGGCAGGCTGTCACGCGCTCGAATTTCAGGATCCCCAAGTGAGAAGTACTTTGCACGCGCACCATCGTGATTCCTTATCTCCGCAAACCGGCAATCTGGCCCGGACCAACCGAACAAACTCTTTACGAAGATCTCGTAGGAATCGCTTTGACAGCGAAGAAAGAACGAAGAGACTAAAACTGGAAGGATTCGACGCTTTAAAATTTTGCGCGGGATTTTGCGAAATCGAGGGAGACAATGTCTGACCATTCAATCGAGAAGAGAGCGCTGACCCTGCAAAACCAAGTCGAGATGCCGGCCGTGGCGTATGGATGTGCATTCGGAAACTGGACCGGTACCGCAGACTTTCAGGGCTTTCTTCCCGAGCAGGCGTGGGCGGCTCTCGACCATGCGCTCGATGCGGGTTATCGCGCCTTCGACGGGGCCCATGCCTATGGTACCGAGAGCATCCTTGGTACCCTCCTGGGGCAGAGGTTCGCAGACGGTCGGTTAGAGCGCGACGATCTCTTTATCACCACGAAGCTCGCCCACCCCGCAACCCCGCCTCATATCAACATCTCGCACTTGCGAACTTGGGATGCCGACTGCGTGGAAAGCGTCGAAGCGCGCGTTCTCGACGATTTCATGCGCACGCTCGACGACCTGCGACTCGGCTATGTCGACCTCTTGATGGTTCACTGGCCTGGCCCCTTTGAGAATCGAGATCGTGAGTTTGCGCGCCAGGTGCGCAAGCGTCTTTGGAAGACGTTTGCCTCGCTCTACGAGCGCGGCGCGGCGCGCGCCCTCGGTGTTTGCAACTTTACGGCAGAGCATCTCGCCGAGTTTCTCGAGGATGGGCGCGAGCCGTTCCCCGCGGTTAATCAGGTCGAATACCATCCCTACTGCCAGGACCCCCAACTCGTCGCCTTCTGCGGCGAGCATGACATCGTGCTGGCTGCGTACGCACCGTTTGGGAGTGGCGCCTTGGGTCTGACTGAGGACCCCACACTCCAGTCGATCGCCGACAAACACGGGGTGAGCGTCGGGCGGGTGATCCTGCGCTGGCACGTTCAACAGGGGCGCGCCGTGCTCCCCAAGAGTTCGAATCCGAAGAGAATGCGAGAGAATCTCGATCTCTTCTCGTTTCGACTCGACGATCGAGATATCCAGGCGATCGACGCTTTGGGAAAGCGCGAGACGCAGCGAACCTGTCCCGATCCCGCAGAAATTGTTTAATACCTCGATGGACGTAGACAGCCAGAGGCGGACTGTCGAGTAGAGGGCGTTCGGTCAAGACGAGGCGGGTTCGAGGCGGCTGCTTTGGTTCGGGTTCCGAATCGAATCGGTTAAGGCGGACCAATGCCGCTGAGCTTCGACGGAATTCAGTTCGGAGTAATTCCAGTTTCGGAATTCATCGGTCAGTCGTACGAAGTGGGTGCGTATCTGATCGCGATCCTCGGAGGGCACCGGACTCTCTACAATTTTCTCGACGAGTTCGAGCCCGAGTTTTTGCCGATCGAGCGGGGTCGCAGCGTCGACCGCGTCAAATGCGTCTTGTTGCAAGAACACTCGGTCGAAAAACTGTGCCCGCTGCCAGGTGACGTACTCTTCGATCGACACCCCGTGTTCGCCCATGACCTGCATCATCTGTTCGACCCGGTCACCATCTCTGAGAAGCTTGAGAAGGCGGTCGATCCGCTCGTTCCATTCCCGCCCAAAGCGTTCCTCAAACCAGGGCGCCAGTTGTTCGCGGTAGCGTGACCAGGAAGCGAGAGGGTCGATCGCGGGGTAAAAGCGCTTGTAAGCACGTTCGGTGGACAATCCGAGAAACGTCTTCACCGTGGCTAACGTCGATTGCGTTACCGGCTCGTCGAAGTTACCTCCCGCCGGCGATACCGTGCCTATGAGAGTCAGGCTACCTCCCCGACCAGCGTCACCGTCGCTCCAGACGCCAGCTCGCTCGTAGAGTCTTCGAATCGCCGAATCGAGATAGGCCGGAAATGCCTCTTCACCGGGAATCTCTTCCATCCGTCCCGAGATCTCGCGGAGCGACTGAGCCCAGCGAGAGGTCGAGTCGGCGAGAAGTAGGACGTCGAGTCCGAGACTGCGGTAGTACTCACCGATCGTGACTCCGGTGTAGATCGAAGCCTCGCGAGCCGCCACCGGCATCGATGAGGTGTTGCAGATGAGGACCGTTCGATCCATCAGCGCCCCTTCGCCGCGCGGGTCTTCGAGCTTGGGAAAGTCGCGGATAACCTCCACGACCTCTCCTGCGCGTTCACCGCACGCGACGACGATCACGACATCGACATCGGCATACCGAGAAATCAGGTTCTGAAGCACGGTCTTACCCGCCCCAAAGGGTCCGGGGATGCAGGCGGTCCCACCCCGCGCGATCGGAAAGAGTGAATCGATGATGCGCTGTCGAGTCGTGAGGGGTTCTCCGGGATAGAGGCGCTCGACCCGTCGCGACTCGACCAGGGCGGCGCCATAGGGGCGACGAATCGGCCACCGCCTCGAAAGTGAGAGCGATTGGGTCGATCCGTCGTGAGCGCGAAGCCGACAGATCGGTTCTTCGACGGTCACTCGTCCGTCGCGGATCCACTCGACTTCGCGATCACCTTCCCAATCGGGAGGGATGGTGATCGCGTGGTCGATCCGGCCTTCCCGAATTCGACCGATAACCTCTCCAGGCCTGAGCTGCTGCCCGTTCGTCACCCTCGATTCAAACTCCCAGAGTTGAGTCGGGTCCAAAGCGGGTATCTCAGCCCCTCGAGGGAGAAACGTACCAAACTCTTGCCCGACTTCATGCAGCGGATTCTGAAGGCCATCGAAGACGCGGCCGAGCAGCCCGGGTCCCAGCTGGATTGAGAGCAAGGCCCCGGTCGACCGCACCGTATCTCCAACCGACAGACCTTGGGTATCCTCAAATACCTGAGCATCGGCGAGCGATCCCCGGATGCGTAACACTTCGGCCTTGAGCTCGAGTCCCGTGCCTCGGGGTTGTAAGTAAACCAGTTCGTTCTTCGTCCAAACGGCCCCTTCACCCGCTTCGGCCACCACGAGATCATCTTGGACCGAGACGATTCGAGACGGATTGGTTTCGCGAGGGGAGTCCGAGTTATTCCGAGGCGTGTCGGTCACGAGATATCTCCTTCCCAAGGTGCGACGAGCTCATCGAGGGCGGTGTTGAAGAGTGCGCCGGCCCGAGCCGCATCGTGGGACATCCAGCGGTCGACGAGTCCCCAACGAAGGACGTAGACGACTACGGCTTCGAAGTCAAACTGGTGGAGGGGAGAGACTCGGCCGAGGTCGCGCCAAACTGCGCTCAAGATAAGTCGCTCGACTTCGAGAGGCTCGCCGGCTGCGAGTCCTTCTCGTACTGCGGGGAGCCACAGATAGCGATGAGCGAGTCCGAAGTCTGGTTCGGCCCACCGTCGCTCGATGAGAACCCGGATCGACCCGAGACCCCAGTCTCCGGACGGAGGTTCAGACGCGCCCCGGAGCCGTCGCCGGAGAGCGGCGACGACGGTCCGCAATTCGAGCCGGTGTTTAACAAGGTCTCGAATCGTGCCGGCGGGCAATGCTTCGAGAAGTTCGCGAGCTCGCTCAACGAACCCCGAGTCTTCAAGCGAGGAGGCCAGTTGATCCCAGCGTACGACGCTCTCAATGCGTTCGAGCACACTCCAGTCCTCGGGGTCGAGCCATTCGAGCCGCTTTTCCAGGAGCACCCGAGAGATTGGCAGCCGCCTCGATCCGAAGAGCGAGTCGATAGGGGGCAGCGAGCTCAAGAGCAGGGCGTAACGATGACTCATCGCTCGAACTACCGAAACGCTTCGTCGAGCAGACCGCGAAAGCGCGGTTGAAGATGCGCAGTTAAGAGAGTTGCGAGACCTCGTTCCGTGAGATCGAGTTCGACTCCTCGCGCCGAGAAGCGGATCCGCAATCCACCGTCGTCACGATCCGACCGACCGAAAGTGACCCCTTCACGCAGCACGTCACCCGTTAAGCCGATCACGAGGTTGGTCAACCGGTCCCGCTCAGGCTCCGAGCTCGGCGTCTCGAGTTTGGCCGCGTCCGTCAGCGTTTGGGGCAACAAAAGCGACAGTTCGGGTTCTTCGTCGAGACGGAGCGTGTTGCGGGTCTGCGAGGCGACCTCCAAGACCAACTCCGTCAGTACGGCTGAATCGTCGAGGGTGTGGGATAGACGCTTCTCGAGCTCTTGAGAGAATCGATCCGCGAGCTTCTCTTTCAGCTCGAGAACAAGATCGCGAGCCGCGAGCCGCATCGCATCGACGGCCGATTTCTGCAATCGATCCGCCTCAGCCTTTGCCTCGGTCCGGATGCGCTGCGCCTCCTCCTTGGCCTCGTCCAAACAGCGCTCGGCTTGGCGCTCCGCCTCCTCGACGAGCCCACTGCGTCGACGCTCTCCCTCTTCGATACCATCCTCGACAAGGCGATCGATGAGTGATTGGACGCCATCGGAGGCAGTCGTCGTCGGGGGGGTTGCTCCATTGGTGGGTTGCGTCCTGTTCTCAGCCATCGCTGTCTCTCCTTGAGTTTCGGGTCTCCGTAGTTGAACTCTTCTCCACGGGGCTGGGTTGCGACCCTTTGAGCGCCGGTGAATTCGGATCCGAGTTGGGGATTCCCTCGGAGATCACGAGCGCAAAGACAAAGGCGAAAACCGCAAAGCCTTCGACAATCGCAGCGGGTGCGATGGAAATCCCAAAGATCTCGGGCTTCGCCTTCGACACTTGGATCGCCGAAGCGCAACACTGGCCTTGACGGATTCCACTTAAGAGAAGCGCGAGGCCGGCGAGCGAGCCGACCGCGAAGAGGCCGGGGGCCGACTCAACCGTCACCGGGCGCTGGAGCGCAAACATCACCACGATGCCGTAAATCGTCTGGGAGGAGGCCATCGCCGACAGGCCGATCATCCGACCGTGTCCGCGTTCGGTATCGAGAAGTGCGCCGCACGCGGCCTGCCCAGCGATCGCGCAACCGACGATACTGCCGATCGCCCCGAGCGCCATCGGTCCGTACAACCCAACCCAACCGAGTGCGATGATCAGGCCGTCCATTCTTCGCCGTTTCTCGTTGCCAGAGCTCGAAAGGGTTGGCCCTCGCCGTCGAGGCTCCAACCGAAGAACTCAATGAGGTTGAGTCGGAGGCCGTGCACCACGCCTCCGACGAGAGCTAAGACCAAATTCAAGGAGTGGCCCAAGAGAAGAATCCCTCCGGCCGCGACGACTCCAAAGACTCCGAACGAAGAGCGCGCGTCCCCCGCAAGATCGTTGAAAGTAGCGGCGAGCGAAGCACTCGCGAGTCCGAGTGCAAAGAGTCGGAGGTAACTCAAGACATCGCCAAAGATCTTCGTGACTCCGGTGAGGGCGAGCGCACCCTGGCCGAAGCGTTCTAGGGCGGACTTAAAGCCGGTGACAGAGCGCGTCGATGAAAATCCGACGAGCAGGGCGGCGCCCGTCCCGAGAACCATGATTCCAGCCCCGTGCAGGTCTCCCGAAGTCGCGGCGAAGAGACCCGCCCCGCCGAGCAACAAAAGCCAACCCACCGGCGCGAGTGCGTGCGTAACCCCCCCCTTCGCCGCGCGCAGACTCGCCCGAGCGCGCGCGAGGTTTGCGAGGGAGAGATGGAGTATCCCGAGCGTAATCGAGAGGGTGATCATCGACTGAGTATCGGAGATTGAAAAGAGCCGCAGTCGAGCCAACAAACTTCCCGTCGTCGGTTCGAGCCCGAAGTAGCTACCCGCGAGCGTTCCAAAGAGCACGGTCGCGATCGTCGAATAGACGGCAAGTGTTCGGGTCCGCCGGCCGCCGCGCGTCCGTCCGAGTCGTCGCGCGGAGAGCGCGGTGATCGCCCCGAGAACCAGACCGTACCCCGCGTCTGCGATGATCATTCCGAAGAAAATCGCGAACGAAATCGCGACGACGCCGGACGGGTCCCAGTCGCGGTAACCGGGGAACTGAAAGAACGCCACGAGCGACTCGCCGGCTTCGGTCGCCCGGGGGTTGTCGAGAAGCACCGGAGGCTCGTCGTCGGCTGACGGCTCGGTCGTAACCGAGAGTGTCGCGAAGTCTTCGAGGAGTGTTTCGACTTCTGCGAGCCGCCTCTCGGGGATCCACCCGACGAGCACAAAGAGTCTCTCTCGAGTTTGGCTCGACCGAATTGCAGCTTCGAGATCTGCCTCCGTCTGCTGCGCAGCGAGATGGGTGGCGAGTCGCGGAAGGCCACGCGTCAGTGACAACCGCTTGAGCGCGAGTTCATCGAGTTCAAATTCGATCTCGTCGAGTTCGGTTCGGAGCTCTTTTAGCGAGCGGGCTCCGGTGTGTGTGCGCGGTACCGGAAAGTGCTGGGGATCGGGTTCCTCCGCCGACAGGACGACCAGATAGGCGTTTCGATGATCGCGATGGACGACTTCGCAGGAATAGTCTGAGGTACGAGCGCGACGCAATTGATAGTGCGGGATCACAAAGAACCAGAGACGAAGGTCGCCGATCGCCTCGGGGTCGGGAAATTGAAAGTCACCCCAGGGTTCCAGTGAGCGGATCCGCTCCCGCAGGAACTCTCGTCGGTCGAGGAGTTCGGCGCGCCGGTCCTCGACTGCGAGCACTTCGTCGGTGAGTTCGACGGCGCTCGGACCCTGACCCTCAGACCAAGGTCGGTAGTGCTCCTTGACTTTCTTAAGGATGCCGAGCGCTTCAACCGTCCTCGCGATGTCCGGTCCGCGCGGAGAGGCCGGTGTTTCCTCGACGACACGTGGCGACCCCTCGGTGATGATATGGACACACTCGAGTTGTTGCAGCGACTCGAGCACGGGTCGCTCTTCCCGGAGTGGACCGACGAAGAAGACCTTCTGCAGCGGAACTACGCTCACCGCTCAGCACCTCCTTCAGCGCGTCGCTTGGCAATTTTGGCGCGGATCATCCCCGCTCGTTCCTCATCGGCGAGCCGCACCGAAATCTGGCGCAGGCGGCGGATCGTACCTGGGATCAAGATCTTTTCGAAGAGGTTCACCCGACGGGTCGTCTCTCGGACGGCGGCCTCGAGCCGCGCAACCGTCCGGCGTTCGAAGGATCGCCGAATCCTCAGTGTGGCGGCCTCTTCGATCGCTCCCACCAAGGCCTCGGTCCAATGCGGCCGCACCAAAAATCCGTAAAGGCTCGCTTCAAAGTCGACTCGCTCAAACTGCTCGAGGGAGACTCCAAGGCGGGTAACTCGAGTTACGTGCACGTCGAGAATTTGGAGCCAGCCGCGCGCTTCGATTTCCTCGGCTGCGAGCATCGGGATACGGGATCCGATCGATTGGGTGAGTTCAAGTAGTCGCTCCTCGGTGAGGTGGAGTGCTTGCTGCGCCTCCCGAAGCGCGTGTACGAGTTGCTTGCGCTTGAGATCGAGCGCGGGCAAGAACTTCTCGTAACTCGCGAGGCTTCGTTTCTCGCGGTGGTAGGTCGATTTGTTGAGGGGATCTCGACTCATGCCGGAGCTCCAACGTCGGGGAT
>CAYZYD010000079.1:0-10738 GCA_964482505.1 uncultured Planctomycetia bacterium
CTCGAATTCTCGACCTCCCGCATCGAAAGCAGTTTTTCGGGCGGGCTGCTAGCCGCGGCATCTCCTCTCCTAACTTGTTGGACTTGATCAGCGATTGATAACCGTCATGAGGGTCACTCGCGAACAATCCCCACTGCTCGGGCCTCGACCCGGTCATTCCGCCCGCCGCCGAGCGGTGGCGAACTCGGTACTATCGGGCATACTGGCCGCAGGCGGATTGGACTTGAGACTCGAGCGAGACGGAGCGAATCGTCTTTGGACTTTGACGCGATAATCATCGGATCCGGAGCCGGAGGTGGGACAGCCGCGCAAGAGTTGAGCCGCGCGGGTCATTCAGTGCTTCTCATCGAGCGCGGGGCTCTGTTTGCTGACTCGACCGCATTTCAAGATGAGACTGCGATGCTCATCGAGCGGCGGGCCGGAGACGACCGCGAGTTCGAGGTCAACGGACGCCAAGAGCGGCTCTACACGGGTGGCGTGTTGGGAGGCAGCACGGCGCTCTACGGTTCGGCCCTGCTCAGACCGTCGCCCGAAGACTTTCGGCCCGGAAAGTACTACTCGGATTATCTCGACCCGTCGGCTTGGGAGTGGCCCTTCGGTTACGAAGAGCTCGCCCCGTTCTACCAAGAGGCTGAAGATCTCTACGGAGTCGCGGGCGACGCGGCGGCGCGGGTACCCTATCTGGCGCGGCGACACGGCCCCTATCCGCAACCCTTTCCGCCGCTCAAACCGATCAACCAGCATCTCAAGAAGACGCTCGAACACGGAGGGCTCGCCCCCTTTCCGCTCCCCCTCGGAATCGACTTTGGTCGCTGTCTCGGCTGCCCAACCTGCCCGGGCTACTATTGCCCCAACGGCTCGCGCGCCTCGAGCTTGACCGTATCCGTCGAGCCCGCCCTCAAGCGGGGAGAACTCACGCTCTGGACCGATTGTGAAGTGCTCGAACTCGAGAGTCGCGGTCGACGTATCGAAGCGGTCCGGCTCTTCGACCGTCGCACTCAAGTCGAGAAGTCGGTCTCGGCGAAGCTCTTCATCGTCGCGGCCGGAGCGATCGGTACTCCGGTGCTGCTAATCCGTTCCGAACTCGGCAAAGCGAGCGGTCAACTCGGACGCAACCACATGTGCCATCTCGGGGCCGTGGCCGGGGCCGTTTTTAAAAGGTCGATCGGAGGCGCGACGAGTTTTATCAAGCAGCTCGCGCTGACCGACTACTACTTTGGAACTCCCGAGTTTCCGCACAAGCTCGGCTACGTTCAGTGCGTACCAATCCCCGGCGTCGAGACCTTGCGCGAGCACGCCGGCGTTCCGATGCCGCGCGCGCTCGCCCGCTGGGTTCAGGACCGTACAATCCTCTTTGCGGGAGCGATCGAGGATCTGCCTCAAGCCGAGAATCGGGTCGAAATCGGCGCGAACGGTCGGGTGCGGCTCTTGCGGAAGTTCCACTCATACGACATCGTGAGAGCAGACTTCCTGGCGCGCGAACTGCGTCGACAGCTCCGGCGGGCCGGTCCCCTCAAGACGCTCTCCCAAGTTGCGAGTCGCGACGATCTGCACGCCGCGCACCAAGTGGGGACCTGTCGCGCGGGGCGATCGCCCGAGAGTTCCGTCGTCGACGGCGACGGTCGACTCCACGAGCGGGATAACTGTTTCGTCGTCGACGGAAGCATCTTCCCGACCGCGCTCGGGGTGGGCCCCTCGTTGACGATCGTTGCCAACTCACTCCGAATCAGTCGAAAGATCGAGCCACTGCTATGAAACGCGTTCTCATCACGGGAATTACCGGCACCCTCGGCACCGCTCTCGGCAAGGCTTACCTCGCGCAGGGTTGGGAGGTCATCGGAGTGAGCCGTCGCGACGGTGAACCCGGCGAGCGTTCGAGTCGACACGTGGTCAATTCGCAGGAGACCCTCGACGATGCCAAGGCGCTCCTCGCCCTCGATCCCGACGTGATCTTCCTCAACGCCGGAGCGATCGAGAAGGAGGTCGGAGAGAAGGGCCTTCCGCTCCCCGAAGGCGTCGAATTACTCTATCGCGTTAACTCGGTCTTCCCCTCGCTCGTCGCCGCCCAAGCCGCTACCGAGGAGCGCGAACGCCCGCTCGACGTGATCGCCGTCGGGTCGATCGCCGACGGCAGCCCCTCCGCCTTCGGACCCGTCTATCACGCTTCGAAGATCGCGCTCCACTACTTCTTTACGGGAGTCGGACCGATCGCGCGCGGCGCTAACGCCAACATTCGGCTGCGGCTCTACCGGCCCGGCGCGATCCGCGGACCGCTCGCTTGGGCCCCGGTCCTGAGGCTCAACGAGCGCGGTTATAAGATTCGGGCCAAGCGCTGCCAGAAGGCGCCGACCGCCGAACGCGTGGCCGAAAAAATGGTGCGCTTCCAAGCGTCCGACCGTTGGGTCGGCACCTACGACGAACCCCTCTCCTTTCGCTTCCTCCGCCTCTTCTTCGCCCTCACCCCAAACCTTTACTACCGAGCCCAAATCCTCGGGTGGAAGAAGGCGAGCCGGTACATGGGCGAAGGCAATGCCGTCGACCTCAAAGAAGCCCCCCACGCCGAAGCGCGCGAACTCGCGAGTTAATCGGCGCGCCCGTCAGGCTGGGTTCACGACCCGGGTCAAGAGTTCTGTCGCTTGTTCACGCTCGCAGATCTTTAGAGTATAGATTCACCCGCGCAGCGCGCTCAGGTTGTGGGTTACTGAGGCCCAGGGACCGTTGCGAACTACTCTGCTTGATACTTGATAAGTTGCGCGATCAGTCCGCGCGAAGACTCGGGGACTTCGGCGATATCACGGCTCTCGACCGCGGGGAGGAATTCGGTTGCGAGTTGTTTGCCGAGTTCGACGCCCCACTGATCGAAGCTATTGATGTTCCAAATCGTTCCCATGCAGAAGATCTTGTGCTCGTAGAGCGCGATAAGGGAGCCGAGGTTATAGGGGTTGAGCCGCTTGAGCAAAATCGTGTTAGAAGGGCGATTGCCCGGAAAGACGCGGTGCGGGAGGAAGCGCTCGATCTCGGTTTGGGGTAGGCCCTTCCCCTCGAGCTCGGCGCGCGCTTCGGCTTCGGTGCGCCCACGCATCAGCGCTTCGGTTTGTGCGAAACAGTTGGCGACGAGGAGCGCGTGGTGGTGCGGCTGATCGTGGTCAGGTTGAGCGCAGAGAATAAAGTCAGCTGGGACGAGCTTGGTCCCCTGGTGCAGTAGTTGAAAAAAAGCGTGCTGCGAATCGGTACCGACCTCACCAAAGATCACGGGACCCGTCTCCACGCGGACCGGCGTGCCGTCGCGGCTGACTCGCTTGCCATTACTCTCCATATCCGCCTGCTGGAGATACTCGGGGAATCGAGCGAGGCGGTGGTCGTAAGGCAAGATCGCCTGCGACTGCGCCCCAAAAAAGTTGTTGTACCAAATCTCGATCAAGGCGAGCGTCAGCGGCAGATTCTTGTCGAAGGGCGCGGTGCGAAAGTGTCGATCCATAGCGTGAGCGCCACGTAGAAGCTCGCGAAACTTCTCGGGCCCGACCGCGATAGCGACCGGCAGCCCGATCGACGACCAGAGCGAGTAGCGCCCGCCCACCCAATCCCAGAAGACAAACATATTCTCCGGATCGATGCCGAAGTCGCGGACGCGGTCCTCTTGGGTCGAAACCGCGACGAAGTGTTTGGCGACGTCGTCGGGCGAGGCCGACTCGAGAAACCAATCTCGAGCCGTGCGAGCGTTGGTCATCGTCTCGACCGTCGAGAAAGTCTTTGAGGCGATGATAAAAAGCGTGGTGGCGGGATCGAGGGTGTCGAGCAGAAACCGAGTCGGATGGCCATCGACATTCGAGAGAAAGTGGACGTGAGGGCCATCGTGATAAGGACGCAGCGCTTCGGTCACGAAGGCGGGGCCGAGGTAGGAGCCGCCGATACCGATATTGACGACGTCGGTCACGGGCTTCCCCGTGTAGCCGAGCCACTCCTTCGAACGGACGCGCTCTGAGAACTCGGACAACTTGGTGAGGGCTGCTTCGATGTCGGGACGCTGATCTTCTCCATCGACCGTCAGAGGCCGATCTGACTGGTCCCGCAGGCCGACGTGAAAAACGGCACGATCTTCTGAGAGATTGATGCGCTTGCCCGCATACATCGCATCGCGTCGCTCGCGTACTCGCATGACGCGCGCGAGCTCGCGCAGGAGGATCATCGTCTTGTCGTTGATGCGGTTCTTTGAGAAGTCGAGAAAGATCTCTTCAAACTCGAGCGAGTACTTTGCCAGACGATCGACGTCCTTCGAAAAAATGTCGCGCATCTTGAGCTTGGCCACCCCCTCATGGTGTTGACCGAGAGTGCGCCAAACCAGATTGAGATCGACCTCTTCGGCCGAAAAGCGCAGCGTCTCGAGCTTCTCTTGCTCCCAGAGCCGAACGCCGCCGAGAAAGGCGTTTTCGTTATGGCCACGCCGCGCGCCCGGGGGGAGCTGAGTTAGGAGTTCCACCGCCCCCCCTCCGATCACCACGTATTCAGCCGAGACTGCCGCTTTGAGGTGCTTGACCGCATCAAAAACGATTTCTCGCCAAGCGTTACGCCCGAGCTGTTCGCGTCCCGCCGAGCCGATGTAGTACTCGTAATAGTGGTCGCGGTAAGGAAGATGGCCAAACTCGAGAGAGACGAGGTGGTCGTTGTCGATCAAAGCCGAGCCGAGCCCCGTGCCGAGGCCGAGAAAGAGCATCCGCCCTCCGTCGTAGCTTCCGAGCGCTTGCATCGCCGCGTCGTTGATCAACTTGACCGGAACGTCAAAGGCCTTCTCGAAATCGTAACCGATCCAGCCGCGCGCGAGGTTAGCGGGCTCCTCGACGATCTCACCGCGCACCACCGGAGCGGGCACTCCGAGCGTCATCCGTTCCCAGCTCCAGTTGAGCTCCATCGCTCGATCGCAAACCTGCTCGACGAGAAGATCGGGCACGAGCTCAGGCACTGTCTTGATCCGACTCGTTTCGGATCCCGACGAGAGTTTCAGTTTGATCTCGTTACCGCCCACATCGATAACCAAGATGGTCATAAGTGCGCTCCGCCAAAGCTAACGATCAGAGTTCGGGGTGACTGTCGCACTATAACAGAGTGACGTCGTTCGCCTAGAGTCGATCCCTCTCGCGAGGGGAAGACAACGGCTCGGGTTCAGGTCGGTCAACTTTCCGCAGACTAGAAACCGAAGAGTCGGCCACGAAAGCGATGGCTCGCGGGCGAGTTGGCTCACCGGGGTCGCTCGATCGCATGACGTTTCAAATCCCAAGCTCGCTGCTCGCCAAGCGCCAAGCTCCAAGCGCAATGATCCGCACTTGAATGCGGGCAGCGCCTCATCGCTGGACGAGGTCGACGGTGAACTCGAGATCCTTGCGCACGTACTGGCAGACCCCGTCGTCCCCGCAGGCTCCGAAGAGGACGAATCCGCGGACTTTGGCCCCGCCCTTGGCATTCTCGGGAGCCGACAGTTCGACTTCGAATCGGCGAACCTCGCGACTCGTCGCGGGGAGATTCGACTCGCCGCGGACGAGCGAGCGGTCCAAAGTAAAGCCCTCGGGCGCGTCGAACCAGCAGAGCATCGGCCCCGACTCATTGTTCCACTTCATCCCGGCGGCGCTTGCGAGTCGAGCGACGACATGCACTCGCACCGTCCCCCCGGCGGTCATCTGAGCCGGACTCGCCGCCCATTCGATATCGATCCAATCGGGCGCGCGCCGGATCTTACCCTGCGGATCGGGATTCTCTGGCTCGGTACCTTTGCGCTTCGCTTTGGGATCGAGCGATTCCGCCTCAGTGAGAGGAGCGCTCAGTGGAGGCACCTGGGCGCCGCGCGCTTTGAGATCGTGCTGCGCCTGAGTCACCCAGTTGTAAAAGGGATAGGGCTTATCGAGCTTGGGTCCGTACTGCTGGATGCGCCGGCGCCAAATGTAGTTGTTCGGATCGAGCGTAAGCGCTTGGGTCCAGGCCGACAACGCCTCGCGAAAATCGGGCGCCCGCCTCTCTTCAGATTCAGACCGACGTTTGAGAGTGACCCCGAGCCGAAACCAACTTCGCTTGTCTTTGGAATCGAGCTCGAGTGCGCGCCGGTAGTCAGAGACCGTCTGGTCGAGTTCATCCGCGGCGAAGAGAAATCGCTGGTCCCCTAAGGACCGGTAGGCCTCCGCCGTCGGCTTGCGGCGCGCCGCTCGGGTCAGCTTGTCGAGATCGGGTGGAGTGAAGGATCGAGGAGGTGCGGGTTGAGGCTTCTGCTCGAGATAGGGTTTGAGTTCCTGGGGTGATCTGAGCCGCGCGATTACCGTTCCTGAGGGGTCGAGCAGGAGCGTGATCGGCACCACTTTGAGCTCGAGTAGATTGGCAGAGTCGACGTAGATCGGCCAGTTGAGCTGCTGCCAGTGCGCAAAGAGACGAGCTCGATCCCCGTGCTGCTCCTGGACGATACCAAACATCGCGAGCTGGCCCGACTCGCGCAGTTCTTTGGTTGCGGCGTGCCACCCGGGCACGTGTCTGCGACAACCCGCTCACCACGAGGCGAAGAGATGAAGGACTGTGTATCGGGGCCCGAGTGCGCTGAGCACCGGTTGCGGCGTGTCCGACTCTATGGTCGGTAGCGCAAACTGGGCGACCTTCGACCCCGGTTCGAGTGGGACGAGACCCTCACCGAACGCAGGGGACACCGTCGGGGGAAGGTTGAATGACGTGAGAATGGCGACGACGATCGAGCGAATCAACACAGCCTCTCCTTCCAATTCAAGCTTCTGGCAAATTCAAGCTATTGATAGTAAGCCCACCAGAGTAACGGTTATCAACTCGAGCTCGAACCGAGTTCTTCCTCGGGCCCCCGGTGGTTGTGGGCGCGGACCCAATTGAGCGCCTCCTCCGCGGTGTCGGCCACCTTGAAAAGTTCAAGATCGCTCTCGGCAATCGTCTTCTCGGCGAGCAGCGCATTGTCGACAAAATCGCGAAGATGGCTCCAGTATCTCTGCCCCATAGCCACGATTGGAAAGCGTTCGATCTTCTGAGTCTGCATGAGTGTTAATGTCTCGAAGACCTCGTCGAGCGTGCCGAATCCACCGGGGAGTACGATAAACCCCGAAGAGTACTTGACGAGCATCAACTTGCGGACGAAGAAGTGGTCGAACTCGATAAACTGATCGAGGTAGGGGTTGGGCTGCTGCTCGCGTGGCAATTCGATGTTGCACCCGAGGCTGAGTCC
Organism: uncultured Planctomycetia bacterium; assembly: GCA_964482505.1. Classification (GTDB taxonomy): domain Bacteria; phylum Planctomycetota; class UBA8108; order UBA1146; family JAJFFE01; genus CAYZYD01. The sequence continues at coordinate 7,217 of CAYZYD010000079.1, forward strand.
ACCTCCCTCCTTCGCCCCCCGATTCGCAGCCTCCATCACCCCGGGGCCGCCTCCCGTGAGGACCGCATAGCCCGCTTGAGCGAGCACCCGCCCCACCTCGCGAGCCATTTCGTAGTAGGGGTGAGCCTCCCCAAAACGAGCCGAACCAAACACGGTGACGCAGGGAGAGTCGATTTCAAACGCCTCGAAGCCCTGAAGCAACTCGAGAAAGATCCGGACCGCGCTTTCCAGGTCGGAACGTCGGTCGCGTCTGCCCGCAAGCAACTTGGCTTCGACATCGCGAGCGGTTTCGAGAAAGCTCGCGCTCCCCGCCTTCACGCTTTTCATCGCATCATCAGAGTTCATCGAATTCACACTTCATTCGGGTTTGGGGATGAGATCGTCACGGCCAAGCATCATACCTGGAGGAAGTATCTCCACGCCTCGAAAGATATCACGAGGGGCCCCAAACCGCCGAACCGTCGACGCGCGAGCTGACCGGAGAAGAAGTGCGTGAGGTTGGGGCGCGTGGAGAAGCGCCAGGACGCTTGCGGCACCCTCTGGGATGGTTTTCGCACCAGACCTCGATACTCAAGCCGGACTTACGGCCGAGCGGGTCACCCGTCTGTGAGTCGTGCCGAAACCTGGCGTGCGATCAACCAATCCTCTTGAGTGGGCACGACGAGGATCTTTACGGCACTCGAGGGGTTTTCGATCGCTCGAAGACCCTCGCCGGCCCCGTTTCTCGTCGGGTCGAGAAGAATGCCGAGCCCCTCGAGTCCAGCGAGAGCGCGTTCCCGGACCAGTGGCGAGTTTTCACCGATACCTCCCGTAAAGGCGATCACGTCGAGCCGGCCCAGTACCGCCAAGAATGCCCCGATCGACTTCTTGATTCGGTAACAGAAGATCTCGATCGCAAGCGCCGCTTGACGATCCCCCTCGCCGAAACGACGAGTCAACTCGCGCATATCGCTTTCGTTCGCTAGACCGTAAAGCCCACTGCGAGTATTGAGGAGATGCTCCACCTCGGTAATTTCGAGCTTGAGTCGACGTGCAAGGTAGAGCGGAATCGTCGGATCGAGGTCGCCGGACCGAGTTCCCATCACCAACCCCTCAAGAGGTGTCATGCCCATCGTCGTATCGATAGAACGGCCCGACTGTATGGCGGCCGCGCTTGCCCCACCGCCGAGGTGCAGCGAGACCAGGGCGAGTTCATCCGCTTCGAGATAATCCCGAGTCTGATCTGCGACCGATTGATGCGAGATACCGTGAAAACCGTAGCGTCGGATCTTTAAGTCGTCGGCGATCTCAACGGGGATTGCGTAGCGGTAAGCGACTTCGGGGATGGTTTGGTGAAACGCGGTATCGAAGACTGCCACGTGCGGAATCGCGGGCCAGAGATCCAAGGCGAGATCGAGCCCGAGTAGATTGCCGGGCAAGTGTAAGGGCGCGAGCTCTCGACACCGTTCGAGCCGCTCCCTCACCTCGGGAGTCACAACCACCGAATCTCGAAAGTAGTCCCCACCGTGCACGATCCGGTGACCTACGCCGGCCAGCGTCAAGGCGGGATCTCGGCTTGCGAGCCGTTGGATCGATTGTTGAATCTGGTTGAGCGCCGTTTGGAGACTGGCTCGACAAGGATTCAGCCCCTCCAACAAGCCTGAATCGAGCTCGGCGTTTTGTCGGGTATCGACCACCGAATACTTGATCGTCGAGCTGCCCGTATTGATGACTAGCACGATCATCGCCAGGTATGCTTCCAGTCTACAGTTCGAAAATAAGTTCGTCTGGGCCGCGACTCACTATGAGCCTTTGGGCTAACACGGCAACAGGTCAATCACCGTTGGTTCTCAAAGAGATTTGAGTGACGAGGCGGAGAATAGGCCCATGAGGCGTCGCTGAGAACAACAAAAAGCGCCCTCAGCTGGCGCGGCTCTGACCTCGGTAACCACTTTCGCACCGAAAATTGCCGCCAAAAACGTCCTCGAATCCTTTGCCTTGCAAACACTACTAAAAATCCGCCGCTATGCTTAACCAAGTTTATCAAAATTGGTCGAGATCAATTTTCTATAATTCATTATACTTGCGCTTTTCCCTGCCCCATGTCGTTAAGGATACATATAACGTGACCCAATTAGCTCAAGTCATGCGTTCGGAAATACAGAGACTCGCTCGTAAGGAAGTTAAGGCACAAACCGCGCCCCTCAAAAAGGCGCTGACCGAACAGAAGCGCGCCGTTGCCAGCTTAAAGCGCGAAAACGCTGAGCTCCGGCGTCTCGTCAACAGCACCTCCAAAAAAACTATCAAGTCCGCAAAGGTGCAAAGTGCGGCCACCCAAAGCACACAAACTCTCGAAGGCCGTCGTTATTCCGCGAAGTCGCTTCGCTCGCAACGGCGTCGAACCGGTTTGAGCCAAGCGGACTACGCTACCCTACTCGGAGTGTCGACTCTGACCGTCAGCAACTGGGAACTCGAAAAAACCCGACCCCGCCAAGCTCAACTCGAGAAAATCGTCTCGCTCCGGGGACTGGGTCGCAAAGAAGCGTTGCGTATGCTCGAAGAGTTGGGTGGATAGTCCGGGATCTTCGGATTCGTTAAGGAGTCGCTGCCCGTAAAGGGCTTATGAAGGCTCGCATTCCTGGCGCCGTCGGGACAGAATTGCCGCTCGCGCAGTTTGAATCGACAATTGGCCGACTTATACCTATCCCTTGGCTCGCGACCGGGCCGCTGAGGTAAGTCGGTAACGTGACCGCTGGGAAGGATAGTGCCCGATGACAACGACGAGTCCGGAGATCCACAAGAGTTCAGAACCGAAGCCGATTTCGAATATTGAGCGGGTTCAGCTCGACGCCTACTGGAGAGCGCTCAATTATATTTCTCTAGGGCAGATCTATCTTCTCGGTAACCCGCTCCTCAAAGAGCCACTCACTCGCGAACACATAAAGCCTCGGCTCCTCGGGCACTGGGGGACGTCCCCGGGGCTCAATATGCTCTGCACCCATCTCAACCGGGTAATCCGAATCAACGACCTCAACATGATCTACGTGATCGGCCCCGGGCACGGGGGACCGTCTCTGGTGGCGCACGCTTACCTCGAAGGAACCTATTCCGAGGTCTATCCCGATATCAGCGAAGATGAAGAGGGGATGCGAAAGCTCTTCCGCCAGTTCAGTTTTCCCGGGGGGATTCCGAGCCATGTCGCCCCGGAGACTCCAGGCAGTATTCACGAAGGGGGCGAGCTCGGTTACGCGCTGAGCCACGCATTCGGCGCAGCCTTCGACAACCCAGATCTCATAGTCGCCTGCGTCGTCGGCGATGGCGAGGCGGAGACGGGGCCGCTCGCAACCGGTTGGCACGGGAATAAATTCCTCAATCCGCGTCGTGACGGCTGCGTCTTACCGATTCTGCATCTCAATGGCTACAAGATCGCCAATCCCTGCTTCCTCGCGCGCATCCCCAAAACTGAACTGACCCAGTACTTCGCGGGGATGGGTTACGAGCCCCTCTTCGTCGAAGGCGACGATCCGGCCCTCGTGCACGAAG
>CAYZYD010000080.1:0-10716 GCA_964482505.1 uncultured Planctomycetia bacterium
GAAGCGCAAACATTGCGATTTCGCACCCGAGTAGCGTCGGATCGACCAATCCTCCATCGCCAAAACAAATTCAACGCCGACTAATGGTGTCGGTCCTCCGATACATTACGCGGCGACGCAGTTTGGTTGAGCCTTTCCTCTGAGTCGCGAAAGTACGTAGTGACTCCGGGAGTGTCAACCCAAACGCTCGCGGGTTTTATAAGTCGACGATCGAATTGGCTTGAGTCTCTCTCTACGAGAGGCAAACCCCGTCTATCGAGATAGAGGTATCTTGATTCCATCGAGAGCACCGAGAGCTTCGAGCGGGTTCAGATGAGTGCGAATGGCAGGATTAACCCAATGCCGCACTGTCGCGAATTCCGAGACTCTTGTAGATCTCGATCGTCGCGTCCGACTGGTTGAGGGTATAGAAGTGGAGGCCGCGCACTTGGGCGTCGACAAGCCCTCGACACTGCTCGGCCGCGTGGTGAATCCCGACCCGACGGACCGCTTCGGGATCGTCGCCACAGCGTTCGATCGCGCGCAAGAGAGAGGCGGGAAAACGCGCGCCGGCGGCGAGCTCCGCCATCCGGTGCAGGCCTTTGGCGGATGAGATGGGCATGATCCCCGCGACGATCGGAACATTGATGCCGGCGAGCTCGCACCGCTCGCGGAAGTCAAAGAAATCCCGGTTATCGAAGAAGAGCTGCGTGCAGATATATTGAGCGCCCGCGTCGACCTTCTCTTTGAGGTAGTCCATCTCGAGCAAGCGGTTGGGAGTGCCCGGGTGACCTTCCGGAAAGCCGGCGACTCCGATTCCAAAGCCCTTCGGAATCGAGTCGTGTTCGAAACTCCGGATGTACCGAACGAGATCGGTGGCAAAGCGAAAAGCGTCCTGAGAACGATCCCAATCGGCACGGTCGCGGGGAGGATCGCCACCGAGAGCAAGGACATTGGAGATCCCGGCCTCCGCGTATCGCTCGAGGATCTCCTCGATCTCCTGCTTCTGGTGACAGACACAAGTCAGATGCGGAATCGGCTCGAGTTGAGTTTCTCGCCGAATTCGGACGACCAACTCGTGAGTGAGCTCCCGCGTCGACCCACCCGCTCCGTAAGTCACCGAAACGAAGGCGGGTTTGAGCGCTTCGAGCTTGCGGATTGTCTCGAAGAGCCGATTCGCTCCCTTCTGATTTTTCGGAGGGAAGAATTCAAACGAACAGGTCAGGGGACAGGAATCGAAAATCTCACCGATATACATAAAGACCTTCCGAGCTTCTCAACGTTGTACCTCAGCCTAACCCGAAATGAGCTCGAAGTAGACCCCCTTTTAGCGTGAGTCATTTACCCAGCAGCTTGGCGACAGTCAAAGCAGAAAGTGCGGCACCGCTGAGAGACGGTACCGCACTTTCTGCTTCGCCCCCCGATTGAGGCTTGTTACTCGCGACGCTGGAGCTCGAGACGGAGCTCTTGGTAGAGCCGCTCGATCTCCTCGAGGCTCTTTGTGAGGCGCGAACGGATTTCGGGATCGGCCCCTTCAACTTGGGTCCGCAGTGCTTCGAGTTCATTCTCGACCTGCTGGAATCTCAGCATCACCTCGAGGTCCCGCTTCATCCGCCCGAGTTCGCCCGAAATCCCGTCGAGGCGACCCGATTGATCGTTTGAAGTGTCCGAGCTTCCCAGGGTGCCTAAACCCGAAGTTTTGGCAGAGGGCTCCGCCTCCGCAAGAGGCACTCCGGCGTTCGGTACCGGAGGAGAGGCCATACCAACTTGGACGAAATCAACGACGATACGAGCTGGAATCGCGTAAGTCGCGATACGCCCCGCGCGGGCGATATTGAGCCCACACGCCTTGCCGTCGAGATCGACCACGACCCCCCCGCACTCTTCGGGTTCGAGAATCGAATCGTGTTGCATCACCTCGGGAAAGAGACTGCGGCGAGTCGAGAGATCCCCGGCGAGTCGGTCGTTGCGTCGGCGCCGGCTAAATTCGCCGGGCCATTCGCCGAGCCGCGCGCGGATATCGAGCACCTCGGTATCGCGCTCTACGACGATCTGAAGCGGATCGCCAGGCCTCTTCGGATTGAGCATGAGCAAGAGGTCGCTGCGACTCGCGATCGGCCGGCCGTCGACAAAGCGGAGCGTATCACCCGTCTTGAGCCCGGCGAGGGCCGCCGCCGATCCTTCGATAACGTTGTCGACGACGAGGGCGCCTTCAACTTCACGGTGCTCGATGCCGAGGAAGGCTTTCGAGTTGCTCGAGTCGCCGCCGACCCGGCGCGGCTTGACACTGAGAATGCCGATTGCGAGGGGGTCGGGACTCGCGCCGAGACTGACCAACCAAGTGCCGAGCTCGGGGGGATTGTCTGTGCGCCAGCGAACCGGCTGTAGCCCCGTCGCCTCAATCTTGAGAAGCACGAGGTCGTGCTCGACCGAAACTCGGTGAATCTGAGCGCGGCGGAGTTGGTCACCTTCGAGTCTCACGCGCACCGGAGCCTCGACTTCGCTCGCTTTTGAAACAACCCAGCCGTCCGCGCCGACGACCGTTCCAAGCACGAGCCGTTCTCCTGAAATCACCTCACACATCGAAGGGGTCAAGGAACGAGTCAGCGGCTTGAACAACTCGAGAACGGCCGGGCTCTCCTTTTCGTGGTCGGACCGGCGTGACCACCACTGAGCAGAGGCGGCTTGCGTCGAGGCGAGGACTAAGATCAGAGTCAAAAGACGAACCATAAAAATCTCCGTTGGTCCAGAGGCTGAGGTCGATCGGGGTACGGGTGTATCAGCGAGCATCGAGTTGGACGGTCAGCTCGACTCGAGCGCCGTCTCGTTCGACGACCACGGAAGTCGGAAGCTCGATCGGGGTTTCGCGGATCTGTCGGACGAGCTCGTTCCACGACTCAACCGGCTGACCTCCGAACTCGACGACTCGGTCGCCGGCTTTCATCCCCGCACGATCGGCGGCCGAGCCCGAGACGACCGACAAGATTTGAGCGGACTCCTCGGTTCGGTCCGCGCGCACGCCGAGGAAGCCATTACCGAACTCGACCGGCTGGCGGAGCTTTTCCCACGCCGCCCGAAAGAGATCGACCGGCACGTGAAAGTTGCCGCGCAGGTCCTGCTGGATCCGGCTGTGTATGCCGACCACCCGACCGTTGAGATCGAAGAGTGGTCCTCCGGAATCTCCCCCGACCAGCGTACAGTCGGTGTGCAGCGCGAGGCGGCGAGAGCGAATCACGCGACCGAACCGCAAGGGAGCACCGCGCTCGAGGTCAAACCCGCCCGGGTGACCGCTTGCGATACACCACGAGCCGCGCGGCAGCGACGAGGACTCGCCCCATTCGACAAACGGGTAGGGCCCGTCGCCTTCGAGCTTGATCAAGGCGGCGTCTCCCCCGAAGTCCGCCCCGAGACTGGTCCCGCGGTGCTGCTCACCGTCGTTCATGATAACCCGCACGCTGCGCCCCGCCCGACCGACGACGTGAGCCGCGGTCAGCACATACCCGTCGGGGCTGACAATGACTCCACTACCTTGAGCTCCCCAGACGCGAACCGCTACGGTAGCTTCGAGCAACTTAGGCGTTACGGTTTGGAGATAGCGTTCGAGCTGTTTGAGTTCTTCGAGAGTTCGGGGCGCTTCGCCCCGGGCGAGATGCTCGAGCTCCTCGGGAAGCGTGATCCCCTGCGTGACGGGGTCGGCGTCGAGAACCGAGGTCGCTGGGTAGAAGGGTTCGGATACCGGCACGGACTCGCTGTGAGAACCGAGGGCGGTGACTGCGGTGAAGACCGCGAGCCCGATCCAGGGTAGGGCGAGTAGGCGTAAAAATCGTTGCCGATGGGCGCGTCGTTCCGTCATTGACCTCCAAGCCATCCCGGCTGATCCGGGACTCGAGAGTTCGAAGGCCGCTTGAGGCAACCTTCGAGATACGTTCGCGGGCTGCGATTCTACTGCTTCTGAGACCCGCCGGACCGAATTGTCTCAACGGGCCTGCGGCTTTGCCGCAATCTCGACTTGCCGCGGCACGCCGGACTCCCTGCGGCCGCTCAATTCGTGGATCCGCCACTGGAAACCCTTAAGACCCTCCACTAGAGCCCGATTTCAACTGTGACGAGCAGCCGCTTCGTAGGAATCGACGTCACAGATCTCAGTCCGTGATCCCCTCGAGCCATCGGCCGATCTTTGGCCCTTGCTGCTCCGTATTTGACCGCCATCAGGATTCGAGTGCCAGCGCGACCTTGCCAGAGGCTCTCGAGCGACGCCGAGTTGGTCTCCGTTAGGGATGCAAATCCCGGACTCGCACTCTAACTCGGCTGTCCCTGAAATCGCTGTCGAGTTACGATCTTTGACTTTCTCGAACCGCGTTGCCCAAAGACGCACGGGACCAACAGCCTATCAGGACTGTACTCGGGCTTTTCCCGCGGAAGCGAAAGCCCGACCCACTCTGACCTGACTGATCAGAGTTAGCCCGATTCTCCAACCCGAGAACAGCGATCTTGATCCGAGCCAATCCCCCCTTCGAGCCGATCGCCATCGTCTCCGCCGCAGGTGTATTCCCCGAAGCCCCCGATCTCGCCACGGCCTGGGAGATCTTGAGAGATGCGCGGTCGACCGCGCGTGAGATCAACTCGGGCGACTGGCCGGTATCCCCCGAAGAGCTCTACGACCCGCGGCCCGCTCAGATCGACCGGATCCACTCAAAGCGCGCGTGCTTGATCCGCGAAGAGCTGAGGGGTCGGCCGAGTTCCGCGGCGACAATCCCGGACCTCGACCGACTCGACCCCGCGATCCAACTGCTTCTGCGGGTCGGGCAGGACTTGCGGCAAGCGACGCCACCCGAAACTTGGTCCCGCGTCGCACCCGCTCGTCGCGGATTGATGATCGGGAATATCGTGCTACCGAGTGAGTCGGCCTCGCGCTTGACCCGCGAGCTCTTTCAGCAACTCGCCGAAGCGCAACTCGGAATCAAGAGCTCAGACCTCACCGTCGATACGCGCAATCGATTCGTGGCGGGTTGGCCCGCTCAGCGACTCGCAAGCGAGCTCGAGATCGAAGGTCCCGCCTTCACCCTCGACGCCGCCTGCGCCTCGAGCCTCTACGCGATCAAACTCGCCGCCGACGCGCTCGCCGAGGGCCGACTCGACGCTGTCGTTGCGGGTGGACTCTCGCGACCCGACTCGCTCTACACGCAGATGGGTTTCTCGCAACTCAAAGCGGTTTCGCCGACGGGAATGTCGTGCCCCTTCGACCGGCGCGCCAACGGACTCGTGGTCGGCGAGGGGGTCGGGCTCTTTCTGCTCAAACGACTCCGTGACGCGGTTCGCGACGGCGATTCGATCCGCGCGGTCATCCGCGGGGCGGGGCTTTCAAACGATCAGAGCGGTAGCTTGCTCGCCCCCGAATCGCGGGGGCAGTTGCGAGCGCTCCGAACCGCCTACGCCGCGGCCGGGTGGGATCCGACCAGCGTCGACCTTATCGAGTGCCATGCGACGGGAACCCCGCTCGGCGATCGCGTCGAGTTCGAGAGCTTGTGCGCACTCTGGCCCGAGTCGTCCCCTCGACTCGCGTCCTCACCACCCTGTGTCCTCGGTTCGGCCAAATCGAATTTTGGTCACCTGCTGACCGCGGCGGGATCGGTCGGCCTCGCAAAGATCATCCTCGCCCTCGAACACCAGACGCTGCCCCCGACGGCGAACTTCGCAGAGCCCGCAGAATATCTCGCTCGTGAAGGCCATCCATTCCGCGTCTTGAGTCGAGCCGAACCGTGGGAGCGGCGCGAACCCGAGACTCCGCGACGCGCGGCACTCAGCGCCTTCGGCTTTGGTGGCATCAATGCTCACCTGCTGATCGAAGAGTACGTCCCGACCGCCGACCGGCGCATGGCCGCAGGAGTCGATCTTTACCCCTCGCCCGAACGCGTGGTGGTGACGAGTTACCAAGTGAGGTCGGCGACCGTGAACGATACGACCGAACTGATCACTCCCGAACTCACCGCGCGGTCAACGCGAGTGCCGATCGACCCTCCACTCAAGAAGCGAATCGAGCCCTCCGCGCCGCTCGACGGCTATCCGCTAGAGGCTTTCCAGATCGAGGCGGGCCAGTACCGGATCCCACCGCTCGAGCTCCAGGAGATGCTGCCACAGCAACTGCTCATGCTCGAAGCGGCTCAGGCGGCCCTTACAGAGAGTCGTTACCGACCCGAAGAGGGCGTGTCGACCGGCGTCTTCATCGGGATCGCTCTCGACCTCAACACGACCAACTTCAGCTTTCGGTGGATCCTGCCCGAGCTCGAGAAGCGTTGGCGAACCCTCGGGGTTTCAGAGAGTCGGCTCTCAGATTGGCTCGATGGGCTCCGCAAACACCATCCTCCGCTCACCGCGAACCGCACCATGGGCGCCTTGGGCGGAGTGGTCGCGAGTCGCGTCGCGCGCGAATTCAAGATCGGGGGACCGAGCTTTACGGTGTCGAGCGAAGAGACGTCGGGACCACAAGCGCTCGAGATCGGGATGCGGGCCCTGCTCCGGCGCGAGCTCGACACGGCCGTCGTCGGTGCGGTCGATCTCGCCACTGACCTTCGAAGCCAACTCGGTTACCGAGGGTTCTTCGGGAACGATTGGACGGCAACTCCGGCCGACGCGGCGATCTGTCTCGTACTCAAACGGGAATCCGACGCCCGCGAGCAGGGGTTACCGATCCTCGGAATCATCGACGACGTAACCACGGTGAGTCCACGCGTTGACTCAAGCCCTAGCCCGAAAGAGGAGATTGAGGCCGTCCATGAGATCGACCCGGGTCACCTCGAGCTTTCGGTTGCCGACCACCGGCAAGAGCGTGAACTCGCCCAAGCGTTAACCCAAAAGTTCCCCTCTACCTTCATCGCAAGTAGCTCGGATCAGCTCGGCCACGCCGGGGCCGCCGCGGGGCTTGTCGCCGCGGTCCGCGCGCTCGCGTCGCTCGGGCAAGCCACCCACTTGGGAGATCGTGACCAACCCGCGAGCCCATGGCTCAAAAACGCATCGGACCCGCCGCGTACTGCGACCACTGTCGTGGTCACGCCGAGCTCCCAACGTTCGACGATTCGCTTTGTCGAAGCGGAACAGCGCCCACCGAATCTGCCCCGCCTCCCCGAGATCGCTTGGAGTCGCGCTCAGAGCGCTCCGCCCGGCAAACTCGCCTTTGTTTATCCGGGTTCGGGCAACCACTTCGCAGGGATGGGCCAGCAGCTCGCGCCCCGCTTTCCCGAAGTGCTCAAGCGACAGGCGCAAGAAAACCTGAGACTCCGCGATCAATACCACCCCGAAGTTTACTGGAGCGACGCTGACGAAACGGCGCTTCACCGAGCGCGCGCCGCGATTATGGCGCAAGTATCGATCGGGACCTTCACCACCGACCTGCTCGAGGAATTCGGCGTCACGGCCGATGCGGCGATCGGATACAGCCTCGGTGAGACAGCCGCGCTCTACTCACAGCGCATCTGGCGCGATCGCGACGCGATGGTCGAACGCCTCGACGGCAGTGACCTCTTTGAGAATCAACTCACGGGGGAGTTTCGCGCGGTCAAAGAGGCATGGGGCGAGAGGGAACGCGTCGACTGGCGCCTCGGAGTGATCCAGGCTCCCGAGTCCGAGGTCAAGTCGCGACTTTCGGATTACGACCGTCTCGATCTTCTCATCGTCAACACGCCGCGCGAATGCGTCGTCGGCGGCGACGCAAGCCAACTGCGCAAGTTTGTGACATCGATCGATCGACCCTTTGTCGAGCTTCAAGGCGTCACTTCGGTCCACTCCCCCGCAATGCTCCCGGTCGAACGCGAGTATCACGACCTCCACCTCTTTCCGATTCATGAGAGCCCGGTCACACTTTACAGCGCTGCTTGGGGTCGCGCCTACGAACCGACCACCGAGCGCGCCGCGGCCTCGATCACCGATCAAGCAAAAGCTGGCTTTCACTTCCCGAAGTTGATCGAACAAGCTTACGAAGATGGCTGCCGCTTTTTCGTCGAGATGGGGCCGGGCCAATCCTGCGCCCGAATGATTAGCGAGATTTTGGCCGACCGACCTCACGAAGCAGTTTCGCTCCTGCCGCGGGGACGCGATGAACTCGCGGCTCTGATCGAGGTGCTCACGCGGCTCGAGCGCGGCGGTTACCCCGTCGATACCGGCGCTTGGGACCAGCGCGTCTTGCGAGACCACAATTCGCCCTCTTCAACCCTCGTGGTCCCGGTCGCCCGCCCCGAGTTTCCCGAGTTCAAGACTCTAGAAGAGAGCGCCATCACCAAAGACCCTCCGACCGACCAGGGTGCCGTGGAGCGGACCGAAGAGCGGGCGAGCCCCAACGCGAGAACCACACCTTACGGCTCTCCGCGAATTCATTCGAGCCCGTCACTCGAGCGTCAAGCCCCTCACCGTACGTGGGCTGAGCTTCGGTCGCGCAACGCCCTCGAGAGTCGAGTCCACGAGCGTTATCTCGAACTCGCCGCCGAACAGGCCCAAACGGTGACGGCGCTGATGCAACGGTTTCGACAGAGCGGCAGTCCGCCGCTGCCTCAATCATCGCCACGGGCCGTTTCGCAGACCTCCTCTCCCACGGACTCGGTCTCCCCGGCTTCTGCGAACTCGGAGAAGTCGGCTCCTACAGAAGCAGAACGACCCGAGGTGGAACGTTCCCCGGGCACCCCTCGGCCGCTGTTTGACTACGCAGCCTGTCTCGAGATCGCCCGCGGTCAGCTCTCAACGGTGCTCGGCCCCGACTTCGCTCTTGTCGATACCTTCCCCACCCGGGTTCGGCTGCCCGACGAACCGCTACTCCTCTGTCACCGCATTCTCGAGATCGAGGGGGAGCCCAAGTCGATGACCTCGGGTCGCATCGTGACCGAACACGATATCGCCGCCGACGCTTGGTATCTCGACGCCGGGATCATCCCGACCGCGATCGCGGTCGAGTCGGGCCAGGCGGATCTCTTCCTTTCGGGGTACCTCGGCATCGACTTTCACACGCGCGGCGAGCAGGTCTACCGTCTTCTCGACGCCGAGGTGACCTTTCACAACTCGCTGCCCGGGCCTGGAGCGACGATCCACTACGACATCGAGATCCGCGAGTTTTTCTTTCAAGGGGAGACCGCGCTCTTTCGGTTCCAATTCGACGCGACCGTCGAAGGAGAGCTGCTGCTCACCATGCGCAATGGTTGTGCTGGCTTTTTCTCAGCGGCCGAGCTCGCGGGGGGACACGGCATCGTCGACCCGAAACAGAGACCGCACTTTGAGCCCTCGAAGTCACCGGACCGGATCCGCTTTAGCGACTCGCGCATCGAGCGACTCGACGAAGCGGCACTCGACGCTCTGCGCCGCGGCGATCTCAGATCGGGACTTGCTCCCGACTTCGCCCGACTGCCGCTCGCGCGCCCGTTAACTATCCCGGGAGAGCTCATGCGTCTCGTCCACACGATCACCGACCTCGATGAAACGGGGGGTTGGTACGGTCAAGGGATCGCGCGAGGCGAGGCTGAGATCCACCCCGACGATTGGTTTCTGACCTGCCACTTTGTCGACGATCAGGTGATGCCCGGGACCTTGATGTATGAGTGCTGCCTGCACACCCTCCGTGTTTATCTCTTGAGTCTCGGTTGGATCGGCGAGGAGGGCGAAGTCTTCCCCGAGCCGATCGCGGGGATTCGGAGCCGACTCCGCTGCCGCGGACAGGTCACGCGCGAGACAAGTCGCGTCACCTACGAAGTTCACGTCAAAGAGATCGGTTACGAGAGCGAAACGGAGACACCCTACGTTGTCGGAGACGCCCGCATGTACGCAGACGGCAAGCCGATCGTCGATATCGGCGATATGTCTCTGAGACTGCGCGGACTGACGCGCTCGCGGCTTGAGGAACTCTGGTCGAATCGCCCCGCGTCGTCGGGAGCCGTCCGAAGGGAAGCGCTCTTCGACGACGACCGCATCCTGAGCTTTGCTGTCGGCAACCCTTCGGATGCGTTTGGCGAGCCCTATCGGGTCTTTGACTCAGAACGCAAAATCGCGCGTCTCCCCGGGCCACCCTACAAGTTTCTCAACCGCATCGTCGAGATCGAGCGGGCGACACCCTTCGTCCTCGCCTCGGGCGCCCGGATCGAAGCGGAATACGACGTCCCGGCCGACGAATGGTACTTCGACGACAATCGCACTTCGTCGGCTCCGTTTGCAGTGCTGCTCGAGATCGCGCTCCAACCCTGCGGTTGGCTCGCAGCCTACCTCGGTTCAGCGCTGACGAGCGAGGAGGATCTCCGCTTTCGGAACCTCGGTGGGAGCGCGGTCACGCACCGGCAGGTAACGCGCGATACCGGCACGCTACGCATCCGAGTCGGCCTCACCAATGTCTCGCAATCGGGGGGCATGATCATCGAACACTTTGAGATGGCGGTGCTCGATCGCGACGGGCTCGTCTACGAAGGTACGACCTACTTCGGCTTCTTTACGGCGGCGGCGCTCGCCGATCAGGTCGGTATTCGCGAAGCAGAGATCCCCGCGATCGACAACCCGACCGCGCACCGCGCGGTCGCCCTCAGCCAATCCCCCTTCGTCGAGGCCTTACCGCAATCGATGCTTCACATGCACGACGAGATCACCCATTGGGATCCGCACGGCGGCCCGGCAAAGCTCGGTCGAATCCAAGGCCGAGCGCGGGTGCGAGAAGAGTCCTGGTTCTTTAGGGCGCACTTCTACGAAGATCCCGTCTGCCCGGGATCGCTCGGGCTC
>CAYZYD010000081.1:0-10641 GCA_964482505.1 uncultured Planctomycetia bacterium
GGCCGAATGGCTCGCCGAGTTCTCACTCGAACTTTCCGAACAGGACACTAGGCCGCGAGCAACAAATTGCCGATCCCAAAAAAGCAGGTGGCGGCCAAGACGTCGATGAGGCTCGTGACGAGTGGCCCAGCTCCAAGGGCGGGATCGATCTGCGCCTTCTTGAAGAGGAGCGGTAACGAGACGCCGCTTATGGTGGCGATCATCACTCCGGTAACGAGTCCTGACGAGACCGCTAGCGGAAGCATCGGATTTGGGGGATACAGTTCGATCGCCATAAAACCTGCGAGCGTCAAACTCGACAAGATCGCAAGAGCGATCGCTACCGTAAACCCGATCAAGAGTTCCTGGGTCCAAACCCGTCGAACCCGACTCCCTTCGAGTTCACCCGTTGCGAGTCCTCGCACTAAGAGCGTTGACGATTGAGTTCCCGCGGCGCCCGAGATCCCCATCACCAGCGGTAAGAATGATATCAGTCGCACGAGAGACTGTTGGCTCTCCCCTTCGATGACGCCGGCCACGACGAATCCGCTGACCCCGGGGAGGATGAGCCAGGGAATGCGAGCGAACGTTCGCCTGAGAAAACTCGCTCGCGCAACCGCTTCGCTCTCAGCTCCCGCAAACTTGAAGATATCCTCATCGGCCTCGCGACCGACGATATCGATGAGATCGTCGATCGTCGCTACCCCGAGCAACCGATCAGACTCGTCGACGATCGGTATCGAATTCAGATTGTACTTGCGAGCGAGGTTGGCGACCTCCTCCTGGTCGGCGGACACCAACGCCGAAATCACGCGAGTCGCCATGATGTCTTGGACAAGTTGATCGGGGCCCGCCGTGAGCAGCTCGCGTATCGAAAAGACACCACAGAGGCGGTCATCTTCGTCGGCGGCATAGACGTAAGAGATGACTTCGGTGTCGATCGTACTCTGGAGCTTCTCGAGCACCTCGCTCACCCGGTCGGTGGGCGCGACGCGCAAAAAGCTCGAGGTCATAATCCCGCCCGCCGATTCGGGCAGATACTGAAGCAGTTTGCGAATATCGCGCGACTTTTCGGCGGGGATACTTGCGAGCAGCTTGGCTTGGAGCTCGGGCGTTTGGGCCTCGATAAAGTCGGTCGCTTCGTCGGGGGGCATCTCTTGCACGAGGTGGACGAGGTCCTCGTCAGCGACGTAAGTCGCGAGTGACTCGCGGGAGTAATCGTCGGTTTCGTCGAGGATCAACGCTTGCTGGGCGCGTGGAGACGCTTGAAAGATCAGCAGCTTGTCGCGGTCGCGAAAATCACCGAGGACTTCGGCGATGTCCTCGGGTCGTTGTTCGCTGAGAAGGACCGAAAGCTTGGGGGACTTCTCGTCGAGCAGCTCTTGAATCTCTTGTCTGAGAGAGTCGGTCGTCCGCTGTTCGGGAGCCACCTGCGGATCCTTCCATTCTCTGCTCGCTGTCAGAATGACAGCTCCGCGAGGAGACGCCTCCGCCATTGCGTGCCATGTTGGCAGGCGCCACTATTCCCAAACCCACTCATATAACATAATCCTCTATGCTTAAACAGGTTAAATTCTCTTAAGGTCGACGGTACAGGCGATGCTTAAGGGTTAACCTGGATTTTTTAAGACTGGCTTCTTGGAAATTGATCCGGCTCGTCAGCAGGGTCCCGAGGTTCCGCTAGGCTGATTAAACCGTCTCTTTTTTCGAAGCTCCAAAGCGGAGCTCCTCCACCGGCCCTCCCTACGAGTTCGGGTTGCGAAAGGACGTCAAGCCTTGTCGCGGTTTCGCGCACTCGTCGCTGACGATGATCTCCACTGTCGCGAGAGTATCGTGAGTCTGCTCCGAGCAGAAGGGGTAGAGGCGGTCGCGGTACCGGGTGGTCGAGCCGTAGTACGTCTGGTGACAGCAACCTTCGTGAGAGAAGTTGATAAGTACGACTCGCGCGGAGCGGAGCAATCCAGCGAATCAACCGGTATTGATTCTGAGACTCAAGGCTCGCGCGAGCTGAGTCCCGATGAATCCCAACTTGACCCCGACCCCCAACTTGACAGCGGCTCGCCACCTGAACCACGAAGCCGAAACCGTGGCCAGTCGAGTGCGAGAACGACCTCCTCGCGAGCACCAAGCCGTTTTGATCGAGACCGTTTCATTTCGGACAGCATCTCTGACTCGAGTGAGATCTCTAGCTCAAGTGAGTCCGACGACGCCGTGGGTGAGAGTCGAGTCTGGTTGCCTAAGCTTCAGTTTGATTTCATGGTGCTCGATTACAACTTGCCCGACATCTCAGGCATCGAGGTGCTCAAGATCCTGCGCAACAGCTTGAGAACTTCACTCCCCGCCATCCTCGTGAGCGGCGAATTGACCGAACAGATCGAGGCGAGCCTCAGGGAACTCGGCGGTTTCGGCGCCCTCCCCAAACCGCTCAAGCCTGACCGTTTCCGCGGGCTGCTCCGGCAGCTTGTCGATTCTGAATTCTTCAACAGCAATTAGAGTTCTTAACGCAAGCCAAGATTTTTCTCAGAAAGCCAAGATTTTTCTCAGAAAGCCAAGATTTTTCTCAGAAAGGTAGCCAGACATGGCAAAAGTGAATTTGCGTCCGCTCAACGACAAGTTGGTCGTTAAGCGTCTCGAAGCGGAAGAGATGACCAAAGGTGGTATCGTCCTTCCCGACAGCGCCAAAGAGAAGCCTCGCGAAGGCCGAGTTGTATCACTCGGTGAGGGAAAACTCCTCAAGGATGGTTCGCGCGCTCAGTTTCAGGTCGGTAAGAACGACCGCATCCTGTTCTCCTCTTACGCCGGTACCGACGTCAAAGTCGGCGGTGAAGAATACTTGATTATGAGCGAAGACGACGTCCTCGCTATCGTCGAAGATTAATCGGGAAAGTTAGAGAAAGGCATAATATCGTGACAGCCAAGAAAATCGTCTTTGATCACGACGCTCGCGAAGCGGTTCGCCGCGGCGTACAAAAACTTGCCCAAGCTGTGCAAGTCACGCTCGGTCCGCGAGGTCGCAACGTCATCATCGAAAAGTCCTTTGGGGCGCCCACCGTCACCAAAGACGGCGTAACCGTGGCAAAAGAGATCGAGCTCGAAGATCGACTCGAGAACATGGGCGCTCAAATGGTCAAGGAAGTCTCGTCGAAGACCTCCGACGCCGCAGGAGATGGAACGACAACCGCAACCGTACTCGCGAGCGCGATCTACACCGAAGGCCTCCGCAACGTTACGGCCGGGGCCAATCCGGTCTCGCTGCAGCGCGGGATTCGCAAGGCGGCCGAATGCTGTGTCGAAGAACTGCGCAACCTCTCAAAGACCGTCAAGGGTAAGACCGAGATTGCACAAGTCGGAACGATCGCGGCCAATAACGATCCCGAGATCGGTGAGATGATCGCAGAAGCGATGGACCAAGTCGGTAAGGACGGCGTGATTACGGTCGAAGAGGGCAAGAGCCTCGAGACGACCGTCGACTGGGTCGAAGGTATGCAGATCGAAAAGGGCTATCTCTCGCCGCACTTCGTCACCAATGTCGATGAGATGACCGCGGTCCTCGAGAACCCTTACATCCTCGTGCACGAAAAGAAGATCGGCAGCATCAAGGATCTGGTGCCGCTGCTCGAGAAGATCGCTCAATCGGGTAAGCCGATCCTGATCGTAGCCGAAGATGTTGAAGGCGAAGCGCTGGCGACGCTGGTCGTCAACAAACTCCGCGGCACCTTTTCCTGCGCCGCGATCAAGGCGCCGGGCTTCGGCGATCGTCGCAAAGCGATGCTCGAAGATATCGCAACGCTCACGGGTGGCCGCGCGATCTTCGAAGATCTCGGCATCGATCTCAAAAACATCTCGGTCAACGATCTCGGTCGTGCCAAGAAGGTCGTTATCGACAAGGAGACGGCGACGGTCATCGAGGGCGCCGGTAAATCGGCCGACATCCAAGCGCGAATCTCGCAAATCCGTACCGAAATGGAAAAGACCACCTCGGAATACGATCGCGAGAAGCTCCAAGAGCGCTTGGCGAAGCTCGCGGGCGGTGTCGCGCAGATCAATGTTGGTGCGGCGACCGAAGTTGAGATGAAGGAGAAGAAGGCGCGCGTCGAAGATGCGCTGCACGCGACTCGGGCCGCGGTCGAAGAGGGCATCGTCCCCGGTGGTGGTGTGGCTCTGATCCGCGCGTCCAAAGCGCTCGACTCGCTCAAGCTCAAAGGTGACGAGCATGTGGGCATCGACATCGTCCGTCGCGCACTCGAGGCGCCGATTCGTCAGATTGCCGAGAACGCCGGAATCGATGGCGCGATTGTCTGCGAGAAGATCAAGAACGGTAAGGTCAACGAGGGCTACAACGCCCTGACCGGCGAGTACGTCGATATGTTCAAGGAAGGTATCATCGACCCGACAAAAGTGACTCGAACCGCACTCGAGAACGCTTCGTCGATCGGTGGTCTCCTGCTCACGACCGAAGCCGTGATCAGCGATCTCCCCGAGGATAAGGAATCGAAGAGCCCCGCCGGTGCCGGTGGCGCTCCGGGCATGTTCTAAGCCCGTCCTTTTTCCGTCCGGTTGATCGATCGAGAGAGCCCGGTTTTGGTTCAAACCAAAGCTGGGCTTTCTCTTTTTGTAAGAAGTTGATAGCCCGCTTCTTAAGCGATTGCAAATTGGTGCCCAGAGACTCGAGCGAACAACCGCTGGTCTTTAAGAAGAGCGGCGCCGCCGAGGCCCGCTACGAGAGCGGCTCGAGAAGCGTGCGTTCTCCCCGGGTCGTGGTTTGGCGCGTTTGCGCTCCCAGGTAAGCTCTTTCAGGTCGAAGTTGCTCGTCGACTTGATCGTCGTCCAAGAGCGGTCGGCGGGATCGGTCACGAGAGTAATCGACTCGCCCGACTCTCCAGCCCGACCGGTTCGACCGATCCGGTGGATATAGGTTTCGACTTCCTCGGGAACGTCGTAGTTGACCACGCGTGAGACGGCTTCGATATCGAGACCCCGAGCGGCGACGTCGGTGGCGACGAGAACCGAGATTGACCGGTCGCGAAACGCTTCGAGTACTTGAAATCGCGTCTCCTGCTCTTGATCGCCGTGAATTGCTCCCGCTGGAAGACCGAGACCCCAAAGCGTTCGGTCGAGTTCGCGAACACCGCGTTTGGTATTGCAGAAGATGATGCAAGTGTCGTCGGGATGGTCAGCGAGAAGATCGACGATAAATTGCTCGCGATCGAATCGACGAACCTCGAGGTAATACTGACTGATCTTACGCACCGTCGCTTTGCCGGTCGCCGTCGAGATCGACTTGGGGTCTTTCATGAAACGACTCGTAAGCCGCTTGAGGTCGGGCGTGATCGTCGCCGAGAAAAGGAGCGTTTGGCGCTGCACGGGCATCTTGGCGATGATGGTCGATACCTCTTCGATGAAGCCCATGTCGCACATGCGATCCGCCTCATCGAGCACCAGAAACCGAACCCAACCGAAGTTCATCGAGCGACCCTCGAGAAACTCGAGGACTCGGCCCGGAGTTCCGACCACAAGGTGGGCCCCCTGGTGCAGGCTAAAGAGCTGAGAAGACGCGTGGACGCCCCCGACGACGAGAGCGGTCCGCAGCCCAAAGGGTCGCCCGAGAGCGACCGCCGAGGCCTCGACCTGCTGCGCGAGTTCGCGAGTTGGGCAGAGCACCAGGGCTTGCACCGAGACCCGATCGAACTCAATCTGACTCAAAATGGGCGCGAGAAACGCGAGCGTCTTCCCAGTGCCGGTCTCGGCCTTTCCGATAAGGTCGTGTCCCGCGAGCGCTTCGGGGATCCCCTTGGCTTGGATAGGAGTCGGCCGCTCAAAGCCGAGCTTTCGGATCGAATCGAGCACCTTCTCAGGCAAGCCGAGTTCGTCGAAGGGTAAATCGATCGTACGCGGGGGGTTTTTTGACATAAAGCTCCTTTAGAGGCGACTCATTATAGGGGCGCTAACAAAAATGATAGGCCAGCTTTGAAGTCGCTTTATAGACGGGAAGCCGAGCTTCGATTTTTCGGGGATTACGCCCTTCATGGATGGCCCCTCGCTAGCAGCCCGCCCGAAAACTCATTCCGCGCGGGAGGCCGAGCTTCCTTCGCCCAGCGCCCCCGGCGAACCTCGACGTATGGCCAATACGCCTTCGGTTCGCCCGAGGCACTGGGCTCGAATTCTCGACCTCCCGCATCGAAAGCAGTTTTTCAACGGGCTGCTAGGGGGAGATCTCGGTCCCTCCGACCGGCGACCTCGATCTCAGGGCGCCTCAGCCGCGACTCGACGCCTTTTTGAACCTCTGATAAGATTCGCTCCTTTCCCGATAGACAGTCGCTGAGCTCGCAGTGCGTGTTCGCGATCTCGGGCTTCGGTGCTTCTTTTTCCGCTCCAGCTGAGCTCCGCCGTAGAGAGCGAGTGGATTCCGCCCGAAAATCGAGGAGGCGTCTCTTCACGTCCTCGAGATGATCGCCAACTCCATTCAGTGCCTTAGACGGCCTATTCGGGTCTCCGAATCGGGGCCAATCCAGGAGGCGGTTCACCGAGGCTGGCAAGAACGCCAGGTCTCGCACCAAGGCAGTTTATTGGCACATGTTTAGTGCCAGGGTAGATAGGAATTCGATGAAGATCGCAGTGGTCGGTACAGGTTATGTCGGTTTGGTCGCCGGTACCTGTTTCGCCGATACGGGCCAAGAAGTGACTTGCGTCGACATCGTACAGGAGAAAGTTGACGCGCTTCAAAACGGTAAGATTCCGATCTACGAGCCTGGTCTGGATCACCTCGTCCACCGAAATGTCGCCGAAGGGCGTCTCACCTTCACGACCGAGCTCGCAAGTGCGCTCGAGGGGGCTCGCGTCGCCTTTATCGCCGTGGGCACTCCGCAGAGTCACGACGGGCGCGCCGATCTCTCCGCCGTCAAAATCGTCGCCGAGCAGATCGCCAAGGCGATGACGGGACCGCTGATCATCGTCAACAAATCGACGGTTCCGGTCGGTACGGCCAAGATCGTTCACGATATCGTTCTCGAGCACACGCCCCACTCCTTCGAAGTGGTCTCAAACCCCGAGTTCCTCAAAGAGGGGGCGGCGATCGAGGACTTTCGCAAGCCGGACCGCGTCGTTATCGGTACTCGGAGTTCCGAGGCGGCCGAAACGATGCGCGAGCTCTACGCCCCCTTCTTGCGTACCGGTAAGCCCTTTCTGGTCATGGACCCTCCCTCGGCTGAGATGACGAAGTACGCCTCCAACGCGATGTTGGCGACCAAGATCAGCTTCATGAATGAGATGGCTCGGCTTTGCTCCAAGGTCGGGGCTGACATCTCCCAAGTTCGTCAAGGGGTCGGCTCGGACTCGAGAATCGGCCACGCGTTTCTCTTTCCCGGAGTCGGCTACGGCGGCTCCTGCTTTCCCAAAGACGTACGGGCGATCCAAGTCACGGCGCGCGACCGTGACTCGGAGCTCAAGATCTTGGCGGCCGTCGATGCGGTTAATGAGCGTCAGAAGGAGCTCCTCGTCGAGAAGGTCGTTGGTCGCTTCGGTGAAGATTTGAGCGGGCACAAGTTCACGCTCTGGGGTCTCGCCTTTAAGCCTGAAACCGACGATATGCGCGAAGCCCCAGCGCTCGTGATCGCAGCCCAGCTCGTCGCGCGGGGAGCCGAAGTCGCGGCTTACGACCCCGAAGCGCGCGAGACAGCCCGACCGCTGCTTCCCGAGTCGGTCTCGATCCACGAGCGTCCCTACGAGGCGCTAGAGGGCGCCTCGGCGCTTCGTCTTGTCACCGAGTGGAACGAGTTCCGTCGACCGGATTTCTCAAAGATTCGAGAGCAGCTCAAGAACCCTGTGATCTTTGACGGTCGCAACATCTACAACTACGAATCGCTCGCTGCCGACGGGTTCGAATACTACGGCATCGGGGTGAAAGATAGCTCCTATGACGGCTAAGAAGCACGTCGTGATCACCGGGGGGGCGGGCTTTATCGGTTCGCACCTCGCCGATCTCTTTCTCGCGCGCGATCACCGGGTCACCGTGATCGACAATCTGCTCACCGGGCAACTC
This sequence comes from uncultured Planctomycetia bacterium, assembly GCA_964482505.1. Lineage (GTDB taxonomy): Bacteria > Planctomycetota > UBA8108 > UBA1146 > JAJFFE01 > CAYZYD01. The sequence continues at coordinate 8,018 of CAYZYD010000081.1, forward strand.
GAAAATATCGAGCACCTCTTCGGAAATCCGGATTTCAACTTCGTCAAACACGACGTCACCCATTACATCCACGTAGCGGGAGAGGTCGACGCGATCCTCCACTTCGCTTCCCCGGCGAGCCCTGTCGATTACCTCGAATACCCGATTCAAACGCTCAAGGTCGGTTCGCTCGGAACGCACAAAGCGCTCGGACTCGCCAAAGAGAAGGGCGCGCGGTTTCTGCTCGCCTCGACCTCGGAAGTCTACGGTGACCCGCTCGTCCACCCCCAAACCGAAGAGTACTGGGGCAACGTCAACCCGATCGGCATTCGCGGGGTCTACGACGAAGCGAAGCGATTCGCCGAAGCGATGACCTTCGCTTACCACCGGAGCCACCAGGTTGAGACGCGCATTGTTCGGATCTTTAACACCTACGGTCCGCGCATGCGGCTCAACGACGGTCGTGCGCTCCCCGCCTTCATGGGGCAAGCGCTGAGCGGTGACCCCGTCACGGTCTTTGGCGACGGCTCCCAGACCCGCTCCTTCTGCTACGTGTCGGACCTTGTCGAGGGGATCTATCGACTGCTCTACTCAGGCGAAGTCAACCCCGTCAATCTCGGCAATCCAAACGAAGTGACGATAAAGGAGTTTGCCGAGGAAATTATCAAACTCTGCGGGGCGACGAGCGAGATCGTCTACCAAGACCTACCCCAGGACGATCCCAAGGTGCGCCAGCCCGATATCTCTCGGGCCAAGCGGATTCTCGACTGGACCCCTCAGGTCGATCGTCGCGATGGCCTGGCCCGCACCCTCGAGTACTTTCGTGGTGCCTTGGCCGAAGAGTCGCATTAATCCTCGCGAGCCCCAAACCCAAGGAGTCGCTCTGAAGGTTCTGGTTGCCGTCAATCGAGATGCCGAGACGGTCGTCTCTCCCGCGAGCCTGCTCGACGAATTGAACGATGTCGGATTTTGCCCCGAGCTCTACCAGTTCGGAGACAAGGTCGACGTCGCTTCCTACTCGCGCATTCTCGCCTTTGGCGGCGACGGCTTCATGATGACGCTGATCCGCGGCCTCGGTTATCCGTCCACGCCGATTTACGGGGTCAACCACGGTCGCGTCGGCTTTCTGATGAACCCCCAGCGCTCGGTCGCCGAGCTCGCAGAACACCTCCGGCGCGACGATCTCCCCTTGACGAGCTTCCCCGTGCTCGAGGCCGGCATTGTCCTCAATTCGGGACTCAAACAAACCGAGCGAGCTTTCAACGATGTGGTGCTCGAACGCGCCTCGGGACAGACGGTCCAACTCGAGCTATTCATCGACGGGGTTCTTCTCAATCGCTACTCGGGCGATGGATTGATCGTCGCGACGCCCGGAGGATCGACCGCCTATTCGCTCGCGGCTGGAGGCCCTGTTGTTCACCATTCGGTCAGTAGCATGACGGTCACCCCGCTCTGTCCACATCGCCCCGTCCAGTTCCACTCGCTGCAATTCCCGCTACTGCTCGCCCTCGACAGCACCATTCGGATCGTTAATGGCGATCTTGAAAAGCGACCCGTACGCTGTGTCTGTGACGGCCGTTCGGTGGAAGACGCTCGCGAGGTGACGATCCGATTCTCGGGCTTGAGAGTTAACCTACTCCGAGAACCGGGCTACAATTTTGTCGAGACACTCGTTAGCAAGATCATCGGGTTTGGGAATGACGACTCGTCAGCCTAAGCCCAGATCTTAAGAGTGACGAAGCCCCTCCCTCACCGCTTCGACACTCCGGATTTATCCCTCTATGGAAACTCCCAAGACTCGGCTCCTATCCGGAATCGAAGAGGCCCTGCGACGTTGGGACTCTGGCCGACGCTTCCGTGAGATGTTCGAACCGCTCGCGGTTTGGCTGCTCGAACAATCCTTGGGAGAGCGCATCTTTCTCTTCGAGCTCAAGCCCGACGGACGTTACCGGTTTCGCTATTCGCGCAACTCTGATGGGGAGAGTGTGCCCGAGCCGAACAGCTGGATCAGCCATTATGCCGTACGGCGTTCGGAAGAGTCCGGAGAGCCCTGCTTCTTTGGTGATACCCGCACCGATCGGCGGTTTCGGACCGAAGGAGAACGGCTCCAGTCCGGAAAGATTCGATCGATCTACGTGGTCCCGCTCGGGGGTGAGACAAACGCTCACATTCTCTATGTCGACTCTCGCTTCGCCGCGATGAAGCACGAGCCGGAGCTACGCGATAATCTTCCCACGCTCGTCTCGTTTTTGCGGCGCTGGTTCTACCAAGAGTCGCTCGAGCAAAAGAGCCGCGAGCGCGCGCCCGCCGATTCTTTACCCGCGAAGCCGACCGAGCCGCGACCCCCGCGGCGTCCAGTGCAAACGTCGACCCGCGAAATCAACTTCGCCGGATTTCGGACGCGCCACCCCGGGCTGATCGCCGAGATCGAGGAACTCAATAAACTCGCAACTTCGGAAATCCCGGTCCTGATCGAAGGCGAGAGTGGAGTCGGAAAGGAAGTGCTCGCGCGCGCGATCCACGCCAAATCCGAGCGCAAGGGCCCCTTCGTTTCGGTTCATGCCGGGGCGATCCCCGAATCCCTGACCGAAATCGAACTCTTCGGTTACGACAAGGGGGCGTTTACTGGAGCCGAGACCAAACGG
>CAYZYD010000082.1:0-10640 GCA_964482505.1 uncultured Planctomycetia bacterium
CTCTTGCCAGCGGTCACGCTCGGCGCAGTAGCGGTCACCAAAGTTGCGGGCGAGGGTTGAGAGCTCAGAGACCGAGAGTTCATCGCTCTCGCCCTCAACCCCGTTCCCGGGCGCCTCGATCGAGAGAAACTGTCCCCCAAAATCTTCGCGGATGTGCACGTCCTCTTCGCCCGCTCGCGCGAGGAGAGCCCGAAGCGAAGCGGGCACAAAGTAAGAGCAGTGCTCGTAGATGATGTCCCAGACCCCGAGATCGCGCAGAGTCCAGAGCGCGTTCGGGACTTCGATGTAAAGGGGGGCTCCGGTCTCGCGTCGCGCCCGCACCAGCAGCTCGACAAAACTCGTCGGCTGGGGGATGTGCTCGAGGACGTGTCGGGTCATAAAAAATCCCGAGGCGGGATCGATCCGCTCCGGGGTGAAGAGATCGGGGGTGATCTCATAGCGTCGGCCGCGGTAGTCGGCATCCCGAGGGATGCTCGGTTCATAACCGATCCCGCGACTCTGGATTGCTTCGCTGAGGATCTCTTGAATCTCGCCGCGGCCCGAGCCGACCTCGACGATGAGGGTGTCGCGCAACTCGAACTTCTCGACGAGTCGCTCGGCCAAGCTCTCAGCGAAGCGCTGAAAACGCGGCGATCCGTGGAGCGAGTTCTCGTAGCCTTCGGCGTACTCGACGAGTGCGGGGTCGAAGGCCTGGTTAAAGATCATCCCGGTTTCACGACAAAAGCCGAGCTCGACCTCACCGACGGGCGCCGAACGCGCGGCCGCCTCGTCGTCGAGAAGAACGTTACAGAAGACTGGGACCGAGCGCTCGCAGAAGAAGGGCTCGAGCTCGGAACCCGGGGCGATCGGACACTCCACGGTTCGTCTCCTAAGCCGACTGCCAGCGAAGATTCGAATCGAGTCGACCGCTCTCCTGCAGCGAAGAGACGTGCTTGATCCGTAGGTAGCGCGACGATTCAAATTCTTCGAGGGTGAGACCGTGCGCTTTGTAGGCTTGATAAAGCTCCTCAGCTCCGCGCCGGACCGTCCACTGCGGCTTGGCATCGGGCAAGGTCTCGACCAGCTTATCGCAGGTCACGCGATAGCAGCGCTTATCGGGCCCCGCGCCTTCGGCGTAGGTGATCTTACTGTTGGGAACCACGTCCGCGATAATCTCCGCGACCTCACGAATGCGGTAATTCTCTTTGGTGGAACCGACGTTGAAAGCCTCGTTGTGCACCTTCTCAACTGGCGCCTCGAGCGCGGCCTTAAACGCGCGTGAGATATCTTCGATGTGAACGAGCGGCCGCCACGGGGTACCGTCACTCTTCATCAGGACTTCGCCCTTAGTGAGCGCGTAGCCGGTCAGGTTGTTGACCACGAGATCACCACGGAGCCGAGGCGATAGCCCGTAGGCGGTCGAGCTGCGCATGTAAGTGGGGTGAAAATTATCGTCGGCCAGCTTCGAGACGTCGCGTTCGACAAACACCTTCGACTCGCCGTAGGGAGTCACGGGATTGAAAGCGGCGTTCTCATCGACAAAGTCGTCACCCGCGGCTCCGTAGAGACTGCACGACGAGGATTGGATGAATCGGGGAACCCCCGCCTTCTTAGCCGTCTCTGCGATGTGGACCGAAGCCCGGTGGTTGATGTCGTAGGTACAGTCGGGGTTGAGATCGCCGAGCGGGTCGTTCGATAGACCGGCGAGGTGAATCACCGCGTCGAAACCTTCGAGTTGCTCAACCGAGACATCGCGGATGTCGGCGTCGATACGCTCGACGTTGAGAACGGGTTCGTCGAAATCGCAACCGCTAAAGAGGCCATTGTCGAGACCGACAACCTCATGCCCCGCCCGCTGTAGCATCGGCACCATGATGCAGCCGATATATCCCTCGTGGCCGGTGACTAATACTCGCATGGTTAGCTCCAAATCTTCCAAGGTGCCTCGCCCGAGTCCCAGAGGTCCTCGAGGAGTTTTTTATCCCGTAGGGTGTCCATACACTGCCAAAAGCCGGAGTGCTTGTAGGCCATCAACTGTCCGTCGCGCGCGAGCCCCTCCATCGGAGCGCGCTCCCACATCGTCTCGTCGCCGTCGACGTACTCAAACACGCCCGGTTCGCAGACGAAAAAGGCGCCGTTGATCCAGCCTTCGCCGAGTTGCGGCTTCTCGGAAAACGAGACGACTTGATCGCCATTGAGTTCGATCAGACCGAACCGCGCTGGCGGTCGGACCGCGGTCACCGTGCAGAGTTTGCCGTGCGACTTGTGAAACTTAAGCAGGTCATCGATATCGATATTGGCGACGCCGTCTCCCCAGGTGAGAAAGAACGTCTCGTCTCCCACGTAGGGAGCGAGCCGCTTGATCCGCCCTCCGGTGCCGGTGTGCTGACCCGTGTCGATCAGCTCGACCGTCCAATCTTCGATCTCGCGCTTACCGTCGACCGACTCCACGCGACCCTCTTGAAACTTGACCGAGAGGTTCTTGGTCAGGTGAAGGTAGTCGACCATGTAACGCTTGATGAACTCCCCTTTGTAGCCGAGCGCGACCACGAAGTCTTTGTGACCGTAGCTCGCGTAGATCTCCATGATGTGCCAGAGGATCGGCTTGCCACCCACCTCGACCATCGGCTTTGGTTTGACGACTGTCTCTTCGGAGAGACGGGAGCCGACTCCCCCCGCAAGGATGGCGACTTTCATCGAATGGTTTCTCCTCGTGTTTATTGTGCGGCCGGAGGGAACCGTTCGATTCCCTCAGACACTCTCCGCCGCGCTCAGCCTCTGGTGTGACCAGCGCGCCGGGAAGTAAATTAAACCGGTGTTGTGATCGACCCCGCGTCCCGTTTCAAAGACGTCGGTCTCGTCGACATCGAGAAAGGCGCAATGGGGTAGTAGGTCAAAATCGACCTGTCTCGTGTTCGACGCCCAGAGCCCGATCGGGTAGCGACCCGGCATCAGGTTGAGGCTCGGGATGTCGAGTTCGAGGTAGCCGGGGCCCGGCTCGACAACCGGGATCTCGAGGGCCGAGTGCCAGGTGCTCATATCGGTGATGAGCGTACCGAGCGCCGACATCAGCTGGAGTCCAAAGTGCGGTTCGGTCACGCGTTCAAACGCTTCGTAACCGATGCGAACCTTGAGCCCCTCGCCGGAACGGATCAACTTGGTCGGAACGCCTTCAGGGGTCAGGTAGTCGAGCCGATTGATTCGGATTCCGCCGGTGCCGCTCCGCTCAGCCTCGCTGAGATCAAACCCGGTGCCGGTCATACCTCCAAAGGTGTTTAAGTAGTTGCGAACGACTTCGGTGGCCGGCCCATCCTCGCGAAGCTTCCCCTGATCGAGCCAGATCACTCGGCTACAGAGGTTTTCCACCGCGGACATATTGTGCGAAACAAAGAGAACGGTGCGCTCACCCTTTTGTAAATCTTCCATCGCGCCGAGGCACTTCTTCTGGAAGGCGGCGTCCCCCACCGCGAGCACCTCGTCGACGAGGAGTACGTCGGGATCGAGGTGGGCCGCGACCGCAAAGCCGAGCCGGAGGCGCATCCCCGAGGAGTAGCGCTTGATCGGCGTGTCGAGGAACTTCTCCACCTCGGCGAACTCGACAATCTCTGCGAACTTCTGATCGACCTCGCGCTTACTCATCCCGAGGATCGAGCCGTTGAGGTAGACGTTTTCGCGACCCGTGAGCTCCTGGTGGAAGCCGGTCCCGACCTCGAGGAGCGAAGCGAGACGACCGCGAACCCGCATCGAGCCTGTAGTCGGTCGCGTGATACGCGAGATAAGCTTGAGCAGGGTGCTCTTGCCCGCACCGTTGTGACCGATGATTCCGACTACCTCACCCCGGTCGACTGAGAAGCTCACGTCTTTGACCGCCCAGAGCTCTTTGTCGGGCTCGGACTTTCGGGTGAGAAAATTCACCAGCGATTCGCGGAATGAACCCGTCCGGTGCAGCTGCCCGAGCCGGTAGCGCTTCGACAGATTTTCCGCGACGAGAGCTTGGGTCATCAGGTGTCCTCTAAAGAGAGCCCATGGTCATGCCATTATCCAAATCCCGTAGATCGGTGATCGCCCCCGACCGAATCTCAACTCGGTCTTTCGAGGTCGGAGCTAGATAATGTCAGCGAATGTCTCTTGGCTCTTTCGAAAGTGAAGCAGGCAGAGCAGAAAAGTCACGGTAGAGATGCCCGCGGAGAGCGAAAACTCGAGCCAAGGAAAGGCCTCGCCTCCGATCGACGTGTACCGCATCGCTTCGACAACCCCGACCATGGGGTTGAGCGCGTAGACGGCGTGAAATTCTTCTGGAACTTTTGACGCCGGGTAAATGACCGGCGTGATGAAGAAGAGAAGCTGAGTGAAGAACGGAATCGTGTACTTGATGTCGCGATACTTCACGTTGAGTACTGCGAGAAACATGCCCAGACCGAGCGCGAGCAGCACGGCGGGTAGGAGCAGGAATGGCCAGAAGACCATCGTCCAATGCGGGAGCACTCCGAAGAAGAGACAGAGAACCAGGAGCACTGCCGACGCGATCAGAAAATCGACGAGGCCACTCACAACGCTCGCCGCGGGTATCGTCAACCTCGGGAAGTAGACCTTTGTGATGAGATCGACGTTGCCGACGAGGCTATTTGCGGCCAATGTGAGCGAAGCTTGGAAGTAGAGCCAGGAAAGATTGCCCGCATAAAACCAGATCTCGTAGGGCTTATCGCCGATATCGTCCTCAAATCCAGCGAGCTTACCGAAGAAAATCGTCATGATGATCATCGTGGCCACGGGCTGGATAATCGCCCAGAGGGCGCCGAGTACGCTCTGCTTGTAGCGGACCTTGAGGTCACGCCAGACCATGAAATAAAAGAGCTCGCGATACCGCCAGAGTTCTCGCCACCAAGTCTCGTCTGAGTCGAGGGTCCAAACTTCACGACTGACGTCACCGCTTGGTGACACCGCGGACTCGGTCACGCTATTCACCCGCCTTCGGCTTCTCGGCCACCATCAGAATGTTCTCGCTGAGTTTGGGAAACCACTTGGCCAGAGTGCGACTAAAGGAGAGCCGGCCGTACTCGTATTCGGGTTTGAGCGGAAAGAACTTTCGCAAGAGCGGGATACGCGTAAACCCGAACCGCATGAATGGCGAACAAAAAGTGACCGACTCGCGCTTGAGAGTCTTGAAGTCGTAATCGGTCAGTAGCCGCTCGAGCGACTTAAAGGTGAAAAGCCGGAGATGCCCCACTCCTTCGCGAGCACGCTCTTGAAGGTTGTGAGGAGCCTTTCCAAAAAGCATCAACATCCGATTACCGATTCCGGCCAGGTTGGGCACGGTTATGACTATTTTCCCCCCGGGCTTGAGCACTCGGTGGATCTCTTCGATCGCGGAATCGGGATCAAACACACTATTGAGTACGTCCGCAGCGATAACCAGATCAAAGCGAGCGTCCTCGAACGGGAGTACACCTTCGTCGATATCGGCCAGAACGGTGGTGAGGCCGCGTTCGGAGGCGCGCTCGAGAGCCGCTTCGAGACAGTCGACTCCGGTAACCTCTTTATTGCCCTGCTCAGTTAGCTTCTCACCCAAATAGCCGACGAAGCAACCGATATCGAGAACCTCTCCCGAGATCGGTTCCACCAGTTCGAGGATGCGATCGACCCTCCAGCCGTGGAGTGGACTCGCGTAGAAGTGATCGACGGAATTATGGCGAAGCCAATGGTTGTGTTCGGCTCGAAGATCCGACTTCACCTCGCGAATGACATCACGAGTGCCGTCTTTGACGACACTCTTCTGGTTTGCGTCGGGGGTCGAGCCCATCAACCGATCTCCTGAGCCGGCTCGCACGCGCGAGCCCCTGGGTATTCTGTGAGGAGGTAAAAACTAACGGCGCGCTGAACAAAAAGCTGCTGTCAAAGCTGGCTTTGTTAAGGGGGGTCGAATGCTAACGGTGGGCCCAGAGACGTCAAGGAGGGTGGTAAATTCCCAGCGGAAGAACGGATCGCCGTCCAATCGAAGCTGCTGAAATTGTGTAAACCACGACCCCAGAGCATCCTGCTAGTACGATTCCGGAAAATCCGCTAGCTCGTATACACCTGAGAACCACTTCGATACGATTTGACCTTCCCCGAAGACCGACAGCAACGTCTCGTCTGGCTCGCGAGGGAAGCGTTAGGCTCGTCCCTGAAAAAGAGACCGCGAAAAACCCAAAGTCTCGGGCAACGTTTCAGTTCTGTCTCTGGTTCTGACCCTGGTTTCGACCCTCGAGGTCAGGGGGCGTTGAGGGGGCTACGGCTCGTGACCATCCCATCGCGCGATCAAAGTCCCATCGCGTCTTTAAAGTCGAAGGGCTGGTCCGCGTTCAACTTCGGAGCAGATGTCCGTAAATCAGACGTTTTCCTCCGAAGCGAGTGGCACTCACAACGCACAATTCAAAGCGCACGTTAATGATTTGCAGGACCCCGCGATTGATTAACAACCGAAAGCAACTGGGATATCGGGAGGGAAGACCGCCCTCCCCCACGGAGAAAAAATGACTCGGTTCCAACTCTCGGCAACCTCGGTTCGATTCACTCTTCTGTTCTTTTTCTTGTTGGCCCTACCCCGTCTGACTCAAGGTCAACTCGTTTCGGACGATTTTAATACTTGTGACCTCAGCTCGATTTGGACCGTGATCAACCCGGGAGGCAACGCCTCGATATCGCTGAACAAGGGGGCCGACGCCACCGTCGACATCGGCTATCCCGCGGGACCGAACAATGACATTTGGTGGGATCACAACACCACCGCTCGGATCGTCCAGGACGCCGTCGATGAAGACTTCCAGGTGACGGTTCGGTTTACTTCGGTACCCACCGACACCTACGAAGAACAGGGAATCATCGTCGAGCAGTCGGATGGCAATTCCATCATCTTCGACTTCTGGAGCGGGTTTGGAGAACTCAATGTCTTCGCCGCGATCTTCTCGAGCGGCAGTGCCAACGTTCCCGTTTCATTCGGTATACCAAACGCTTCCGAGCTCTGGATCCGCGTTACTCGAAGCGGGAACAGCTGGACCCACGAGTATTCGACCAACGGAAGTACGTTCGAACTGGCCGGCACTTTTAATCACGCGCTGACCGTAAACCGAGTCGGCGTCTTCGCCTCCCACTCGGGCGTTAGCGGCCCCGGCTCGGCCCCTGCATTCACCACTCAGATCGATTCCTTCGAGGTCGCCTCGGACCCGTTCGCGGACGAGGACGGCGGACCGCTTCCGACCTTCACTCTCGACGTTCAGGTGGTGGGTCTCGGCCAGGTGAGTCAAGCTCCCGAAAACGCCGTCTACGACTGCGGCAGTTCGGTCCTCCTCACGGCGGAGCCCGATCCTGGCCAGATCTTCGTCGGCTGGTCCGGGGATGTCTCGGGCGGCCAGAATCCGCTGGTTCTCACTCTCAATGACGATAGCCAGGTCACCGCGACCTTTGTCGAAAACACCCCGGGGGTCGACGCGAGCGGACTCGAGTCGGACGACTTTGATGTCTGCGATCTTGATACCAACCGCTGGTCGACCGAAGACCCGATCGGCAATGTCGGAATCTCGGTGGTCGGGGCGGGCAGCGGAGACGCAGCCGTCGTCTTCGATCTCCCCACGGGTCGTCACGATTTCTGGGTCGGTTACGACAACACCGCCAAGCTGCTCCAGTCGGTCAACGATTCGGATATGCAGGTAGCGGCGAAGTTCAACCAGAAGCCGACCCAGCGCTATCAAGATCAGGGCTTTATATTCCGCGAGAACGCCAATGACCGGATCATGTTCGATCTCTGGAGCGACAATTCGACCCAGCATGTTTACGCCGCAGTCTTCGACGGCGCTACGGTCGATGTTCCGATCGACCTCCCGATCGATCTGCCGGTTCCCGTCTACCTGCAGGTGACGCGCACCGGCACTCTCTGGGCGGTTGAATACTCAGGCGACGGCTCGAGCTGGACGCTCGCAGGCACCTTTAACCATGCGATGACAGTCAACGAGGTCGGCCTCTTTGCGGGGAACTCGACTCTCTCGGGAACCGCGCCCGCGTTTCGCTGCGAAGTCGACTGGTTAGAAAACACGAGTAGCCCGATCACGGGAGAAGACGCGGGCGGAAGTCTCGATACCAATACGCTCACGCTCCTCGATCCCGCCGGCGGAAGTATCAGCGCCTCGCCCGACCAAACCCTCTTCGGTTGCGACGGCACCGTGACTCTGACCCCAATTGCCGACCCGGGCTTTGTCTTTGCGAACTGGACTGGCGACGCTTCGGGCTCCGCTAGTCCTCTGACGATTCCAGTCGATCAAGACCTCACCATCTCGGCCGAGTTCAACGAACTCGGGGCCGCGACGATCACAAATTTCAACTGGGTTGTCGTCGACAACACGATCGAGATCACGTGGAACACCCCCGAGCTCGCTACCTCGCGAGTCGACTTCGGTACGACCCCCACCTACGGCGATTCGATCGTTGATTCGAACCTCACTGCCGATCACCGCGTCGTTTTGACCGGCCTCGCGGCGTCGACCGATTACCACTTCATGATCTCGTCGATGGCCGGCAGCACGATCTACTCGGAAGTCGATACGGTAGCGACCACGGGCGGCCTCACCCCAAATCCCTCGGGCATTGTCTCAGACGACTTTGACGCCTGCGCAATCGACCTCGGTACTTGGGGGATTATCAATCCCGACAACGCCGCGACCTTTGGCATCACCGGGGCAGGTACCGAAGGGGCGAGCCTCGCGATCGATCTCCCGGTCGGCCCGCCGCATGACATTTGGTGGGACGCAAACACCGCTCCGCGACTGCTCCAGGCTTCGGGCAATACCGATTTCGAAGTGGCGACAAAGTTCTTCTCGATTCCCAATCAGCAGTATCAGGAGCAAGGCATCTTGGTACAGCAGGCCCAAAACCGAACGATCCTCTTTGACGTTTGGAGCGATAACTCGAACTTTTACGTCTACGCGGTTTCGTTCGATCCGAGTGGGGCCGACATCCACTTCGTCGAAGCGCGCCCTGCTCCGAGCGAAGCTCACCTGCGAGTGCGCCGCACCGGCACCACTTGGACCTACTACTACTCGACCGACGGAGCCAATTGGGAGCGACTCGTCTCGTTCACCGATAGCCTTACGGTCAATGCGATCGGCCTGATCGCGGTGCAATCGAGCCTCGGCGGAAATGCTCCCGCCTTCAACTGCCGCGCCGACTTCTTCGAAAACTATAATGATCGATTTGTGCTCGAAGACGGTGAGAGCTTTGAGGTCTCTTCTACTCTGACGACCCAGACGATTGGTCAGGGCTCGATCAGCCTCTCGCCCGATCTCAGCGAATACGCCTGTGGGGACACCATCGTGGCCGAAGCGGTCGCGGATCCGGGCTGGATCTTTACCGGTTGGTCGGGTGACCTCACCTCGACAAACAACCCACTCACGTTCGTCATCTCAGAAGACACGAACCTCATCGCAAACTTCGTCGAGAACGTGGTGATCGATCTCGCCTCGGACGACTTTAATACTCCCAACCTCAACGGCAACCTCTGGACTCTCGTCGATCCCCGCGCGGATACGGTCCCGGGCATCACGGGCGCGGTTGGAGATCAGAAACTCGTCCTCGATATCCCGGGCGGACTCTCGCACAACATCTGGATCGAGAATGATTTCGCCCCGCGCTTCGTCCAGGAGACGAGCAACACCGACTTCTCGATCGAAACGAAGCTCGATTCGATCCTCGACGATACCTACGACGAGCAGGGACTCTGGATCGAGCAGGGGCCCGGAGAGCTGATGCTGATCGATACCTACCGGTCCCCCGGAGGCAACCTGCGACTGCTCGCAGTCGCCTTCTCGGGAGGACAAGCGTTCGTCTTTACCGATGAGCAGATCCCGAACGCTTCGCCGCTCTGGCTACAGGTCGACCGCGTCGGCAACCTCTGGACGATTCGGTATTCGACCGACGGTAACAGCTTCACTACCTCGACCACTTTCACCTATTCGATGGTCGTAAGCCAAGTCGGAATCTTCGGGGCAAACACCGCGGTCGATGACGAAGCGCCGGCCCACCAGGTGATCGCCGACTACTTCTTCAATAACTCGAGCCCGATCAGCCCCGAAGACGGCGACTTCCCGGCGAGTGATACGCTCGGCCCGCTGATCTACCACTTCACTTTTGTGCCGGGCTCGGACGCGCTCTACCTCAACCTCGAAACCGACGAACCGTCGAGCGTCCGGGTCGACTACGGACTCACTCCCGCCCTCGAGCTCGGCACGGTAACCACCGCGCCTGGGCAGCTCGACCACCAAGCGGTGGTCTTGGGCCTTACGCCCGAGGTTCTCTACTACTACCAGGTCGTCGCGATCGACGACCTCGGCAACGAGACTCCCATCGAGATCCTCACCGAAGAGATGTGGCCGATCGCCCCGACGGCGGATCTCGAGATCAATGTCTGGTACGGACAAAACCAGTCGTTTGGACAGCTCGGCCAACCGCAGCGCCAGGTCAACATCCTCGGAAATCTGATCACGACGAGCGGGGTACAGTTCTTTAGCTACTCGCTCAACGGCCAACCCTACAAGCCGCTCGGACTCGGACCCGACGCGCGTCGCCTCGAGTTCGAGGGAGACTTCAATATCGATCTCTTCTACGACGAGCTCGTCGACGGTGCCAACCGAGTC
>CAYZYD010000083.1:0-10544 GCA_964482505.1 uncultured Planctomycetia bacterium
CCGCGACCTCAAACCGCGCAACGTCCTCGTCGACCGCAATGCTCGTCCCTGGCTCCTCGATCTTGGTCTCGCTTGCACCACCTCCGGCTTTCGCTCGCGAGATCGAGTCGGCACCCCGAAGTATCTCGCCCCCGAGATCTTGGCGGGGGCGCCCGCGACGCCGAGTAGCGACCTCTACTCGGTCGGGGTAATGCTCGCGCAAGCGCTCACGGGAGTTGATTGCGGGCAGGAATCGAGCTCGAGCTTTGTCGAGGGCGCGAATGCGCAGTTCTCATTGAATCGGCGAGGCGATCCCGATGTCCCCGCCTCGGTAGCAGAGCTCGTCACCCAACTCGTCCAACCCCAGAGCTCGCGTCCTCAAAGCGTCGACGAAGCCCTCAAGATCTTGGGTGAACAGGCGAGTTCAAGACTCGCGGCGGCGCTGCCCCAAATCACTCACCACGCAAAGATCGAGCGAGCGGCCCAACGCCTCCGTGAGGGCCGCAGTTACCGAATTCGCGGACCTCGTGCGAGCGGCAAGACGCGCTTTGCGCAGATGGTTGCCAAACGGCTCAAAGCGTGGGGAGTTGAGACGCTCTGGCTCGACCCGAGTCGCACGCGTCCCACGTTAAGCGCAATCGATGCCGGCCTCGAGCGGGGCCAGGGTCTCATTGTCGACGAGGTTGAAGAGTTCGCTGAGGATTTCCAAGCCGCCCTCGACGAGAGGAGCGGCGAAGCCGCAATCCTGCTCATCAACCCAAAGGGCGAAGTCGAGGAGACCCTCGCACCTGCCCACCGGCAAGAACTCAAGCAACTCTTCTCGGGACACGCGTCGATTCTCAAGACTCCCGAACTCGCGGTCGATCGACTCTTGGCCCGAACTCGAGGACACCCAGGCCTCGTGATCGAGGAACTCGAATCTTGGATTCGGATCGGCGCCGCGGAGTGGCAGCCCGGAAGACCGATCAAAGTCCTGCACGATCTATTGCAAAGGCTCGAGTACTCGCAGATTCCCAAGCCACTTCCGATCCTCAAAGATGATTCCCAGTTGAGTCTCGCCGGTAAGCGGATCCTAGGCTATTTACAGCTCGTTTCGATCGATGCGGCAGCGCTACTCGAGCTGACAGAACTATCCCGTGGCGACTTTGCGTCAACGGTCCAGGAACTCCAAACGTGGGGACTGATCGCCGAAACGGACCAACGGTACCGAGCCCTGGTACGCTATCCCGTCCTCCCGAGTCTGAACCAGGCAGAAACCCGACGCGCCTACCGGTCCCACGCCACTCGCCTCGCGAGCAGTGGCCCCGAACAGCTACTCTCTTTGATTCGGGCGGAAGCATACGAAGAAGTGCTCGAGTTAAGTCTGAGCTTTGCCCGAGATCTCGGACACCTCTGCGATTCGAGACAAGCCGCCCGTACCCTGCTCGAATCTTTGAGAATTCACCAACACCGTAGCGAGCTGGCGCACTCGTCCACGCTCCTGAGTCAACTCGTGGAGGAGCTCTGTTATTTTCTCTTTCGAGCTCAAACGAGAGAGCTCTTTGCCCGGGCGCTCTTTGAGTGCGACCACCTTCCTCGGGCTCACCCCGAGATGAAAAACGTGCGGCGGCTTCTCGAAGTTCTCTGGCGTGTCGTCTGCGCCGACGTGAGCATCGCTCGATCGCTACTCAAGAAGACCCCGCCCTTTGAGAGTCTTGCGCTCGAAAAGCTCGCAACGGTGGTCAAGGCGTTTCTGATCCGCGGCGAGCCCGGGCGCGAGCGCGAGGCGATCGTCGCTCGGCTCAGGTCGTGGGCAGCTGAGGATCCCTTTATCCGTGGATCGCTCGCCTCACTCGAGGGCTGGATCGCTTACATCTCCGCCGACTTTGGGGCGAGCTACCAAAAACACCAAGAAGCCGCCGTCCATTTTGATTCCTACCCGGAGCTCTCGTTGCGATCCCAAACGAACGCGGGCGGGGCAGCTCTCGAACTCGGCGATATGGAGAAAACCCTGGAGATCGCCCGTGGAGTACTCGCAGACGCTCGGCGCCTCGGTGATACTCCCGACGTGCTCAATGCTTTGGGGTTGATGCGGTTTGCCCAAGCCAAACTCGATTCGCCGGTTCGCGCTGATCCAGAGTTGGTCGAACTGGCCGAGCGCGTTGCGCCCGCTCGGAGCATCCACATGGCCGTGACCGAGGCGCTCATCGCGCTCAAGTCGAAGGATCGAGTCCTCGCCCGTACACTCGCTCAGCAGGGCGTACGTATTGGCAATCAACTTCACGCCAACCCCAGCGCCGCGCTGGGCGCCTTGACGCTCCTCGACTTACTCGGGGAAGCGGTGACTCGTGAAACGTACTTACGCGCCTGCCGCCAGAGCCGGCCCCTTATCGAATATCAATGCAACGCGATCCGCGCCTCGATTCACCTCGATGAGAAAGCCGAGTTGACGGCGCGCTGCCGAGAACTCGAAGCCAGCAGTAAAGTCGATCGTTCGGTGCGAAGAGAGCTCATCTCGATCGACGACGCGGATCGCCTCCTTCGCGGAGAGATCGAACCGTTTCCGCTCTTCGAGCGCTCGTCGCCTATTAATTAGAAATAAATCCACGCTTGTCCGACCTAGTTACCGTTCAGTCCTTTTGAACCGTTCGCGTTTGAGCGGAAAACCAGGAGGAGGAGAGCGATGCAGTGGTTGGACGCAGGTACCTATGAAATTTGGGATAACTCAGGCAATTACGGCTGGGTTTATAGCTACGGCAAAGATCACCATGAAACCTGGGTACTCGACGATGCCCATTTCCCGCGAGCGCATACGGCCGGACCGACGACCTGGACCATCCTCCATGCCAGTCGGCAGCCCGACGTGATTCCGACGACTCCCTGCGAGTTTCACGACTGGCTCGTCGGCGCCTACAGCCTCAACGCAGCCGACCTCGTCGTACTCGAGCACAAGGTGACCTCGCACGATTGCGCTGAATAAAACCGGCAAGGGCTCGGTGGACCGAGCCCTTCCCCAAATCCAGGTTTGCTTCGTGGCGAGAGGCCAAAGCTATCCGGGCGCAAATTCGCGGCTGTCGCCGACCCGAGAAGGAGAGGCGCTCAGAAGCTGGTGAGATTGGGGCGCACCGCCAGCATTCGTCGTATTGGCGCTTGCGGAAAAACGGCGGCGGTGTTCGCGCGCTCCGATATCACGGGCGTCAACCGGCGTGATTTTCCGGGCTGTTAGACGCTTACAGCTTCCTCGGCGGAGGCGTCACGGCTCGAGACGCGCCAGAAATCTTCGAGTACTTTGTCCCAGGTGCTCGACTTAGCCGCCTGGATCGCTTGTTGCTTGAAAGCCTTGTAGGCCTCCGAGTCGTGCAGGAACTTATGCATCGCTTCGGTAAAGGCCCCGTCGATCGAATCGTCGACGACGATTCCCGAATCGTGACGGCGGATGATCTCGGGCGGGCCCCCATGATCGACGACGATCGCGGGTAGTCCGCTCGCGTGCGCTTCGAGAATAACATTCCCGTAGGTATCAGTCTTCGAGGGGAAGACGAACGCGTCGGCGGACGCGTAGACTTCGGAAAGCTCTTCGCCCTGGAGAGCCCCGGTGAAGAGAATGCCGGGAACCGCATAGCGATTCTTAAACTCGTCGTAGGCGGGTCCATCTCCGACCACAACAAGTTCGACCTCCTCGTTCTCTTCGCGGAGTCGAGTAAAGGAGCGAAACAAGTACTCGAGGTTCTTCTCCTTCGAGACGCGGCCGACGTAGATGAATTTAAACGAACCGTTGAGGCCGTAGCGACTCCAGATTTCGAGCTTGCGCTTATCGGGAGTGAATCTTTGGGTATCGACGCCTCGGCCCACCACGCGTACCTGGTCGGGATCAAAACCGCGCCGCAGGAGCCGCTTCCGAGTCGACTGGGACGGGACGAGGATCAGGTCCATCTGATCGTAGAACCAGACCATATACTTCCAGGTGAGCTGTTCGAGGTTGAGATCACCCGTAAGTTGCAGAACGTACTCGGGGAAGTCGGTGTGATAGATCCCGACCTTTCGAAGTCCGAGGAGGTTGGCCGCCGCGAGCCCGACGAGCCCGACGGGACCTGGCGTAGAGATCATGAGTTCTGAGAACTTCTCGCGCTCAAGGTACTCAAACATTTCCATGAACGGCGGAAAGGCGACGAGCTGATTTTCGTATTCGGGGAGCTGGAACTCTCCGATCGGCTCGAAGTTCTTGAGATCCATATCGACGCGAGGAGCGTCGTTGACGCTCGTAACCACCGTCATCTCCTTGCCCGATCGGCGGGCTAGGGCGCCGAGGGTTCGGATTGTGGTTGAGACGCCATTGAGTTCCTTGATCGTATCGGTGAGCCACGCCCGACGATTGGACTTGTATCTCAGGGACTGCGTCGCCGGGAATCGACCCGCGATCTTCTGAAGAAACTGCTCGTCCTTGTGTTGAGTCTTAAAGGAGGCGACGTACGGTGTCATGGCGAAGCCGACCGGAGCGAGCGAAGCGATCGACTGCAGACTGTCGATGAGCTCCCCGGCCCGCATATGCGCCCCGAACCGCTTCATGAATGAATAGACGAGGGTGTGGGTCAGATCACACGCGAGCTTGAAGGTCTTCTGGTCATTCCACCGCGGCTCCTCGCCCGTAAACTCGGTGGACTTGAAGAGCTCAGAAGCCTCTTGGATTAGATCCCGCTCGACGTTTGAGAGCTTCCGGAATTTACGGCTCGCGATGAACCGCTCGGGTAGCTTGCTGAGCCCCCCAAAGAGACCACGCTTTTGCGGTTTGGGAGCGGGACCGTCGACGAGTCGGCGGAAAAGCTCCGAGATCAGCAAGTTGCCTTTCTCCTGATTGCCGAGGATCCGCGCTTTGTAATAGCCGTAACCGATTGCGTAAAAGCAGTGCGCGAGCAAGAGGCTGGTCCCGTGCTCGCCTCCCTGCTGCTGTCGACCGTGGCGAATGTGGTCGATGAATTCGTCGACTGTCTCGGCTTCGGGCGTCTCGGTGTAGGCGTGAGCGATATAGCGACCGCTGTGATCGTCGCTGCCCCCCGTGAAAGTTTTCTTCCACGGAGTCGAACCCACCGGAGCGAGGTCGTGTTTATTCGCGAACTCATCGATCAACTCGGGCGTGAGGTGAGTCAAGATCTGGTTTGAGAGTTCGCAGGCTCGGGGATCACGAGTTCCATTGATCGCTTCGAACCGATCGAAGAGCAGCACGAGTTTCTCGAAGTGGTTGACGGTCAGGCGATCGTTGACCCGGAAGAGCGGGTGGGCCACCGAGTAGACGATATTTTCTTTTTCCAGGTATTTACGGAAGTCGTAGACACTCTCGCGAATCTCGTCGATCACTTCGAATTGTCGCTCGGTGATCCCCGTCACCAAGCAGTGAATTTTACAGCCATCTTCGGGAAAGTAGGTCGTTACCTCGGTCGAGAGAAAAGTCCCGGGCAGGTGGGCGATCTCAAGCGCGCCGGTAATGCAGTTATGATCCGAAATCGTGACAAACTTCATACCCCGATTGATCGCGATCCGGTAGAGCTCGAGCGGCTCGACGAACGACTCGGGTGAGCCGATCCTTCGCAGGATCCACTCTGAAGGGCGATCGGAATACTTACTGTGAACGTGTATGTCGGCTCGTGCGCTCACCAGAGACTCCACTTCTCTATTATCAGGGACGGGTCCCTGCACACGAGCCCGAACGTAACGGATCGGACGGACGTTGATCAGCCGCGGTTAACTTAACTGAGTTCGGGCGTTCATGAGTTAGCTTCGAGATCACCAGCGCTCGTAAGCCGTTGAGAACCCGGGACAAACGGGAGACGTCAAAAGTCGTTAGCGTCGTCGTCTTCGATTAACAAACAGAGCATGTAAGTACTCGTGGTCCGACACCGCGGATAGTACTCAAAATGATCGCGGTAAGCCCAACTCTTCAACTCTCGAGTACTGCTCTCTTGAGCTGGCAGTCTCTTGAGCAACACTCGCTTGAGCAACACGGCGGGAACTTCTTCTGAAGACTGAGCAAGCTCCGTTAGGGAGTTGAGCGGGGCCGCCCGAAAAGTCATTCCGGTTGTGGCCGGCGGTATTCGGGCGCCTGAACCCACCGCCACCGAGGAAGGAAAACGCAGGGCGGGACGGTTGGCGAGCCAGTGAGCGGCACAAATTCAATCGAAACGCGAATCTGCACCGCGCGTGGTGAATGTTCCCGTGGGTATGTTTAGTCACTTTGTGTTTAAAATAAACATTTCGCTCAAAAATCTTAACGAAACGGAGCCGAATCGGTGCTACTGGGTGCTCACGTATCGACGGCGGGTGGGGTCGACCAGGCCCCGAGTCGGGCCGCGGAAATTGGCTGCGAGTCTTTTCAGATCTTCACGCGCAATCAGCGGCAGTGGCATCCCAAAGCACTCGAAGTCCAAGAAATTAAGCGCTTTAAGAAAGAGTGCGAGCAAGCGGGCTACACGCACAGCTGGATCGCTCACGCCTCGTATCTCATCAATCTCGCCTCTGATAATGCCGATCTGGTTGAGAAATCGGTCAATGCCCTCGCCGACGAGGCGACTCGGTGCCAGCAGCTCGGGCGTGGAGCTGTCTGCTTCCACCCGGGATCCCATCTCGGGCTCGGGGAGGAGCGCGGCCTCGAACTCGTGATCAAGAATCTCAAACGGGTGCTCGAGCTGACCGCGGGATCCCGGACCAAGATCCTTCTCGAAAACACAGCGGGACAAGGGTCGAATCTCGGCTACCGGCTCGAACATCTCGCGGCGATACGTCGCGGAGTGCGCAGTCGTCGCGTCGCCTTCTGTCTCGATACCTGTCACCTCTTCGCCGCGGGTTATGACCTCAAATCGGCTCGCGCCTACGAGCGTACCCTCGCCGAGGTCGACGAGCTGCTCGGATTTAAAAACGTCGTCGCCTTTCACCTCAACGATTCGGTCCACCCGCTCGGGTCGCGCAAGGACCGACACGCGGGGATCGGCCAAGGCGCTCTCGGTCGCGCCCCTTTCGGTCGGCTGGTCTCCGAGCCGAGTTTCGGTGAGACCATTGCGGTACTCGAGACTCCAGGTGGACCTCCCGCTTACGAAAGCGAACTCAAAACACTAAAAAAGCTGCGCAAATTCGCATAGTATCTCGACGCCCGATGGTGGCCCGCCCCGCTGCGTACACGGGAGTTTGCGATGGATGCGAGAGTCACGGCGAGAGACGCAGAGCTACGAGTCTTCGAATCATTCGATATCGAGACCGGTCTTCTACTCGATCTATCGGGGGACGCTTACCCGACCCAGCTTTGGGGATTTCGCGGACAGCCCCTCGAACTCGACGATCGACACGCGGGAATCACGTACTTTGGATACGTGAGTGAAGGACCGATAGAACTCGTCACCGAGAGCGGTCGATTTCTTCTCGGCAGCGGGATGTATTTCGCCGTACCCGGGGCGCTCTCAATCTCGGGTCCCGAGGCTCGCGGAGTCGTGATTTCGCGACTCGACTACCGCTCGCTCTTTCTGATCGGCGGACCGATCGAACGCGAGGGGCGTCTGCGCTACATCGACGGCTGTACGGACTCGTTGTTGATTCCCCCGGTCCTTCGAGGTGACGCCTGCCTCAATCTGCTCCACATTCCAGCTCACACCAAACAGTCTCAGCACACTCACCCCTCCGAGCGACTCGGGCTCATCCTGAGTGGGTCCGGTCTCTGCGTCACCCCCGAAGAATCGATCGAGCTCAGCCCTCAGCAGGTCTTCCGAATTCGAACGGGCGGACAGCACTCGTTCCACACCGCCGACCAGGACTTGCGCGTGCTCGCCTACCATCCTGAGAGTGACTTTGGACCTACCCACGAAGACCATCCGATGATCAACAAGACTCTCTTCGAAGGCGGCTTGAGACGGTGAAGTGTCCCGAGTGCCTCCACCAACAGAATCACAGTTCGGGGCTCACCTGTACGAAGTGCGGTTACCGTTACGCGCTCGATCCCAAATCCTACCCCTACTTCGCCGACGGTTTTTTTCTCGCGGTGATCCGCAGGGCGAGCGGAAACCAAACCCACCATTTCACGAGGAACCAGCTCTACGCCGCCTTCTCGAAACATACACGGAAGAAGACGAAAGTCCCCATCGCGGTGGGTGCCGTAGTTCTCGCGGTCGGCCTCGCTCTTTTCCTCGCTCACTGGAGTATTGCGAGCTTCGTCACGGTCATAGGGATCGTGTTGCTCATCATCAGCCTCGCCTTCAAGGTGAAACCGAAACGACTCGACAAGGCGATCCAGCTCTGGACTTCAAAGGGGCGTGATATCCCCAAATTGATCACCGAGCCTCAACTGCACGACCCACCGCAAGCTTGGCCTGAATCGGATATCTACGACTACGGGGTCGAGAAGATTCTCATCGTCCAGCGTGACGAACTCGTCGATCTGTTTGTTCTCAACCACTGGCACGCCGACGAGCGAGCCATCGTGTTTTCGGAGAGTGGCTATCCCGAGTACATTGTCGAACGCGCTCAAACCCTGCTCGACGAGCGCTCGGATCTGCCCATTTTTTTGCTGCACGACGCAAACGCGCAGGGTCTCGGGATGCGGCGCCGTATCGAGGAGAAGGGGATAATTTCGTTCAAACACCGCACGGTTATCGATCTCGGGCTCAAACCCGAGGACACCACCAATCTGTCCCAACTCAAGAAGGACTTCGCCAGGGGCGGCAAGACGGGTCTCCCCGTCGACGCCATCCCTTACGCCCAACTGTCGCGGGGAACCGCGCTGGCTCTTGCGGGCGAGTTAACCTTCTCTGAGCTTCTCGTGCCGGATGAACTCGCTCGGAATGAGAGTTCGTTCTCGGCTCATTTTGGCTGAGCCTTGGGTGGACTATATGGCTTTCTCGGCGACGCCGAGGTCCCCTCACTCTCAAATCGCGCCGGGCTGCTCGAGCTTATGCGCGGCGCCCTCCCCCACCGAGCTGGGAGGAACAAAACCCCTCACGTCGCGAAGACTCGGTACGGCCAGATCGGTTACGACCCCTTGCACGACGACCCGTTGCGCTCGCGCTTGCGTGCAGGTCTCGAAGTCTCGTCCGAAGAAGACCTCGCCCTCGCGCTATCGGGCTACGTGATCGATCCCGAGTTCGAAAACCTCAGGGGGCTCCTCGACGAGTACCGAATACGAGGCGCCGAAGCGTTCGCGTCCCTGCGCGGCGCCTTCGTGCTGGCCCTACTCGACCGCGAACGGTTGATCCTCGTCCGAGACGGGCTCGGCATCCGAACTCTTTACTACTCGCAACCAACCTCGGGGCCGCTCGCGGGACGCGCCTACTTCGCCATCGAGCCCAAGGGGATCTGGAGCCTCCCGGGTTATTCGCGTCGACTCTACGAGCCCGGGGTGGCTCGTTACCTGACGTTTAGCTTCCAACCCGAGGCGGCGACGCTGCTCGAAGGGCTCTACGAAGTCAATCCGGGCGAGCGCATCGAGTTTGAGAGCGCGACCGATCGACCCAAGAGAGTTCGCTGGTACTCTCCTCTGCCCGAAGGGGACTCCTATGAGTGGACCGATCTCGAGGAGTCGGCGTCCCGTTTACGCGAAGGACTCAAGCGCGCGGTTCGACAGCGCCTCTTCGCTCCGGGAGCGGTCGCGTCGACGCTCTCGGGGGGAATCGACTCGAGCGTGGTGACCTACGAACTCTGTCGAGCTCGCCCACCCGAAAGCGTCCACACCTTTTCGATCCACTTTGGGGACCAGTATCCGCACGAACTCGACTTTGCGCGCCAAGTCGCGGGTCAACTCGACACGACTCACCATGAGATCGAGATTCGTCCGCGCCAGTTCATCAAACGTCTGCGCGAGATCGTCTGGCACCTCGACGACCCGATCGGCGACCCGGTCACCTTGCCCAATTTCGAAGTCTCGCGGCAGATCGCGAAATTGACGCCGTGGGCCTTTAACGGAGAGGGTGGGGATCCCTGCTTTGGGGGACCGAAGAACCTCCCTCTCCTCCTCGAACACTGGTACGGAAACACCAATCACGGTCCGAGATTTCGCGAGCGCGCTTATCTGCGCTCCTACCGCCGCGCTTACGAAGAGATCCCCCGGCTCCTCACCGACGATTTTCTGGGTCGCAACCGCGTCGACGAAGATCTCGAATCGTTGCTCACGCCCTATCTCGAAAACCCCGCAGTCCCGAGCTTCTTGAACCGACTGATGTTCACCAATATCCGACTCAAAGGTTCGCATTTGATCCTCCCCAAAGTCGACCGCATGCAGGGCTCGGCCGGGATCGCGCCGTTGTCGCCGCTCTTTGACGAATCCTTGACCGAGCTATCGTTTCGCATCCCGCCCCAACACAAGCTCGCTCGAGGCGTCGAAAAGGTGCTGCTCAAGGAGGCCTACCGAGGACTTCTACCCGACTCCGTGATCGACCGACCCAAGAGCGGCATGCGAGTCCCCGTCAATTTCTGGTTTCGAAAGGATTTGCGCCGCTTCGCTCGCAAAGTCCTCGATCCCAAACGAATCGCGGCAACGGGGATTTTTCGGCCCGAAAGGGTCAAGCAACTGCTCGCTTACGACGTCGAGGAGGGAGTGGGCCGCTACGGCATTCGCC
>CAYZYD010000084.1:0-10469 GCA_964482505.1 uncultured Planctomycetia bacterium
GGAGTGGCCGCGCGAAGGACGGTACTCGAGTCGGCGGAAACTGGGTCTCGACTCCTCGCGGGGGCGGACTGCGTCTCTCGGGAGACGACTTCGTCCGGCTTCCTTACTCAGAACTCGGCAGCAACTTTCCGGTCACAAATTCGGCCCGCGACTTCACGCTGACAGCTTGGATTCGACTCGACTCGCTCAACCAAAGGCAGCCGATCGTCTCGCGTCAGGGTCAGCAGCAGCGCGGCTTTGTCTTTATGGTCGAGTCTAGTAATCGATTGACGCTTCAAGCGTTCCGAAACTCGTCTCAGTCGACCAACGTCTCGGGAGGGCCCCTACTGCAGACCGGTCGCTGGTACCACGTCGCCGTGAGTTACGACTACGTCGGCTCCAACAACTCGCGAGTCCGGCTCTACCTCGACGGGAGCCTGGTCGCTTCGAACAACAGCGTGGTCGGACCGATCGTGCCCAACACGACGAATCTCGAGGTGGGCCGTTACTACTGGTCGAACGCCTACAGCGTCGGTTTCGACGGGACTCTCGACGAAATCTCGATCTATCGTTCCGCACTCTCGCAGAACCAGATCAACTCGATTCGACTCAATCCGTGACAGTCTGTTGAGTAAGTCGTTGAGTAAGCCCCCCGCGAAGAAGGCACAGGATTTGTCAAAGGATCTGTTACCGGTAGCGTCCCTTCCAACGCTCAATCCAGGAGCCCTCTAACGTGCAAACCCTGCAGCCCTGTGCATGGAGCTGCAACCCTTCCCCCTGCCCTGCGCCTCCCGTCTTGCAACTTATCACAAGCGGGGGGCGCTTTTTTTTGCCACGCAGGCAAGGAAGAGTCTTCCAAAGCAAGTCTCGCGTGACCGTCAGAAGAAGGTCGAAGCCACAGCAGCCTTATGTCTCTGATCAGACACTTCCCCGGTTTGCTGTGTTTCTTTGATAAGCCGGAGTTTCCCCAGATTTCTTGCATTCAGGAAACTCTGCGCGTCGTCAATTCGATAGTAACGAGAAGTTTCCACAGTGCCTATTCGGGCTCGTCACTCAACCCAGGGGTGGCGGGCCTTCTTTTATTCGGCGAACCCGGTTACGCCTCGCGACGACGACGGAAGATAAACTGGTGCTCGTCTTCGGCGAATTTTCGATAACCAAAAAGGTGGAACAGCTCGCGCGCGAGAAAGCGAGCAACGCGCTTATCGACTCTAATTTCGTGGGCATTATCCCCTGCCCGAACCCCCGGTAGCCACGTCAAACCTCGGTCGATTTTCAAACGTCTAAGCCAGGCCGAAAGCGCGAGCCAATGCAGCTCGACTCGCTCGACGAGGAAGAAGCCCTCGGCTCCTTGGGCTTGATAGAGCGGCATCAAGAGTCGGCCCCGGCGCGGCGCCTTGACCGGCTCCTCGAATTGATTCCCCTCATGCGCAAGCAGATCTCCGGGCCGGACGAGCTGAAAATTCTTGAAGCCCGGAAGCATTCTGAATTCGGAACCACTCTGAATCGGGTGCCGGTAGGTGATCTCGACGACGGGTGGAAAACCGAGCCCCGCCATGGTGAGACGCGTCTTGTGCTCATCGAAGCCCGGCGTCTCCGCCTCGTCGAGTAAGTCTGCTGCGATCAGCGAGAGAAAGAGCGCCGATTCTAGATTGTCGACGGTAGTGGGGTCGTCGTGCTGGCCCCCTTCGATACAGACGGCGATATGACCTGACTCAGACATGTACTCGAGTAAAGTCCCCTGGATACTCTCCTCGAGCCCGAGCACCGCCGTGAGCTCGAGGTGGAGGGCGATTCGGCGGTTGCGGAGCGTATCGGCGAGGATAGCAAAGGGAGCCACGCCACCCGAAGTCGAGTGCAGATCGAGGATGATCACTTCGCTTCGAGTAGGACTCGACGACTGATAATCTGCGATCTCTCGTTCGATGAGCTGGTTGAGCGCTCGGATTTCACGCGCTTCGACCCGGGAATCCGTCGGGTCCGGAAGTGGGTTCCAACCTCGATTCATATCGAAGTCGAGGTAGCGAACTCGTTCGCGCAGGGCTTGAGTGTTGCCGCGAAACCCCACGAGTCTTCCCCGGAGAGGAGCCGCCGTGATAGCAAGCGACTCGAGCACTCGCTCGAGGGCGAAGACTCCCGCGGGCTCATTGCCATGCATCCCGCCGATTGCGATAACGAGAGGGCCGGAACGGCAGGGATCGCCCGAGCTCGGGTAGCTTCCGATCCGTCGAGGCTCTGGTCCGGGCGGCGCCATCTCCATCAGTCGGATTCACCTTCGAGCCAGAGGTCGAGCAGTTCGGCAGCCACGGTCACAAAGTCGTGTTCCGTCACGATACCGACGAGCTTCTCGTCCTTGACCACCGGGAGGCAGCCGACGCGTTCGCGTCGCATAATATCGATCGCTTCGCGCGTCGTTGTCTCGGGCGAGACCGTAACGGGATCGGTTCGCATGACGCGCTCGACCACGATCGAGGTAGGATCCTGACCTTTGCGAAAGGCCTCGCGCAGGAGTCGCCGGTGCGAGACAAGTCCGACGAGACGACCTTCGGCATCCTCAACGGGGACGTGGCGAATGTGCTTCCAATCCATCACATGAGCGGCGAGATCGACGAGATCCTCCTTGCTCACCGTGAAGAGGTCCGTCTTCATCACTTGGCCCACGGTGCGGAAACTCGCACGAGAACTCGCGACCCCGCCCGCCTCGGCGAGCGGCCAAGTGTGGACGGGCGCCTTGGTGGCTTGTTGATTCCTCAACGCCTCAGTCAATTTGCGGTAGCGTCCATGAGTCGTCCCCTCCTTCCCCATCGACTGCAGCGAATCGAGGATCCACTGAGATCCCGTCTGACCCACCTCCACGCGTGCCTCGATGACGCCGAGGTATCGCTCGATATCTTCACGCGGAATCCCACGCGCTTCGAGACCTCGTCGAGCTTGGGGTAAGAGCTCCTGCCGAATCAGGTCGCCCGAACTGTAGACCTTGCCTCCAACCCACTTGAAGTGCGCCCCGAGGCCGTACCGAGCCGCAGCCATGAAGTTCGCCTGAGCATCGTCAAAGGTAAAGGCCTCGCGCACGTCGGGAATCTCGTCGCCGAGTGAACTCATCAGCCCGAAGAAGAAGGCCGCATTGGCGACTTCGTCGATCACGGTGGGCCCGGCCGGGAGCGCGCGATTTTCGATACGAAGGTGGGCGGTGCCGTTCGACGCGCCGTAGCAGGGTCGATTCCAACGGTAGACCGTCGAGTTGTGCAGGCAGAGCGCCTTGAGCTTGGGAAGGTCGCCGCGGTCGAGAACTTTGAGCGGAGACTCGTCGAGCTCCGCCGCGAGTAGCACTCGGAACCGAGCGATGTCTTCGCGAAAGATCTCGAGAATCGAGTCATCGACCCACTTATCGCCAAACGCGACTCGGCTCAATCCACCCCGTTGGGCGTGCACTTCGGTTCTGACGTCGAGCGATTGCGTAAAGAGCGCCACCCGAGTCTCGTGCCAAAGGCGATGCTGGAGCAGGACGGGCGAGTTCGCCGCCGCCGCGAGCACGGGGCCGGTCACCACCTGCGCGAGGTTGTATAGTCTTGGGAACTCATCGGGGCTGACTTGAAAGTGAATCTGAAAGCTCGTGTTGCAAGCCTCGAGCATGACGTTGTCGTGTGTCGTCTGAAGTTCGTCGAGACCTTTGATATGAGCCCTAAAGTCACTGCCGCGGAGCCCTCGCATCACACGGTCGAGCTGATAATAGCGCGCGTGCGGGGTCATCGAATCGAGGGAGAGGTGCTCCTTCTGTAGCGTCGGAAGAATTCCGACGAGGAGTGGGTGAGCTCCGAGGTGCCGGGCGACGGTCGAGATTTCCTCGAGGAGTTCGTCGAGCTCCTCTTCGAGCCGCCGCAAGCAGTTACCTCGGAATTCCTGGGGATCGAGGTTGGCTTCGAGGTTGAACTGACCGAGCTCGGTGGTGAAGCGTCTATCCTGAATGCGGTCGAGGATCTTGAGCGCGGTGAGACTCGGTTCGCTGCTCGAGTCGACGAGAAAGAACTCTTGCTCGGCTCCGATTCGGCGAATCCCTGTCTCGAAGAGCCCTCGTTCAAGCATCAGCTCCAGAGCTTGCACGTCTTCGAGCAAACTACTGGTGAATTCGCGGAGCCGATCTTCGTCGACCTTGTTGGTTACGTCGTGGTCACCCACTGGAGAGCCCCCTCTCGCCCACTTGTTGGCCCGCTCGAGTATAGCAGAACCCACGGCTCCTCGTGGACACGGCACAGCCCGGTCGAATCGGTTGGAATTTCAGCTTGGCGTCCGATACTGAGCGCGCCCGATTGCGGTTCAAATGGTCGCCCGATTTACAATGCTCGACAAGGTCCTATCTTGAAGAAACAACTCTCGCCTCACCACTCGTTTCTCCGCTCCATTCTCCGCTCCAGCCGCCGGCGATTCTGGCTGGGGGCGCTCGCGACACTGCTCAGCGCAAGCTGCTACACCCTCCCCCCGACCGTCTCCTACCCCGCGCTCGACGACACTATTATCAATACTGAGCTGACGGGACAGGCCATCTCCGTGGTTCTCAGAGGGGCCAAAATCGAACTTCGCGACTCGGTCTACGACTTTCGAGTCAACCGAATCGTGATCGAAACCGATCTCAACCGCTACGCCTATCAGATTCGCATCTATCTCGACCGCAATGAAGATGGGAGCTACCAACTCGGCGAACCGCTCGTCCAAGCGATCGGCACCGAAAAGGCGAAGTCGACCGGCCTCAGCATGATCCTCGGCCGCCGGACAGTCGCGCTTGACGAGATGCTCCGGCACAGCGGTCGCCTCCGGGTCGACGTCGTCGTCTCGGTGCCAAGCGGCGAATCCGAAAGCCGAACTCAGCCGCTCTACTTTCCCATCCCCTAGTGTCCTGTTCGGAAAGTTCGAGTGAGAACTCGGCGAGCCATTCGGCCTTCCTGGCTAGGCGCCGCGACGCAAGTCGGATTGGTAACTCCTTCGAGGAGCGGCAACAACGCCAGGGAGGTCGAGGGCCGGCGATTCTTGCTCGAACTTTTCGAACAGGACACTAGAGGCCCGGCCGAAAAGTCAGAGTCGACGCCTCGTGAGAATTGGGGCGGAGAGCATGCCGGCGGGCTGCCTCGGTGCTTGCGGCAAACGCGCTCGCGCACCCAAATTCTGCAGCTGCTTCCGGAGTGACTTTTCAAGCGGGCTGCTCATAGCCGAAAGTTGCTCCCGACTCAGCGGCCTGGCCAGGCGATGTAATCGACACATTCCCAGCAACTTAACAGTTACTTGCCATTTTTTTCGGGGACGATCGAGCCTTTTATCGTTTAGAGGGGTGTCGGGAAGGGGATCGACTATCCATACCTGAGGAAGACCCCTCGGCGTCACGGCGCGGAGGGGTTTTTAATTTGTCGGGAGCTCGATTCGACGGGGAAGTATTGAACCGCCATGCGCGCCGCTGCATATGGGCGTATCGGCCGGCCCCGCCAGAATCCAAGCTCCTCAACCCAGACGCTTCCGACCTTCCTACGGGTCTGGCGGAAGTGTCCCAATTGAAAGGGGAATCTTGTGCCGATCGAGGACTACGAGCCTTGGCTTCGGTTATATCTCGATGAGCTCGGCGGGTTTCGCGAAGGAGACCCCCCCGACCCCAAGCTCGTCGAAGAGGGCTATCTGATCCCGATAACCCTTCCGGGGGAGCCGCTCTGCTCGGGCTGTGTTTTGTCGAACAAAGGTCGCACCTTTTTGAATCGAGTCAACGCCCTCAGACTCTCGACGTTTTCTTAGGAGACGCGGCGGCGGCACTCAGTTACTGAGTGCTGCTTTGCCCGTCGGGCCGACGCGCTCGAGAGTCTGCTCGACCTCTCGAGCGCGCTGCTCTTCGATCTCCCGTCTCACTTCCGACCCGACATCACGAACGCGCAAGACTTGTCGGCAGAGGCGAGCAATCTCCTCGTCACGCCGACTCTGGCCCACCGCGAAGTTGACGAGATCCCGTAAGACTTCGGGGGAGTAGGCGTACTTTGGCAAGAATCGGCGCACCCCGTATCGACGCGCCATCGCGATGACAACGGGATCGAAGGTCGCGATCGATACGATCACAGGAATCTCAATAGCGTGCTGGTTGAGGTGATCGAGAAAGTATTGGCACTCCATATCGATCAGGGTGTAGTCGAGAATGACAGCTTTCGCCTCCTGGATCAGACTCAAACCCTCCCAGCCAGTCTCCACCCGCTTCACTTCATAGCCAGCAAGCTCGAGTGCGGCTCCAAAGAGAGCCCGATAAATCGGCTGATCGTCGATGATGAGTATCACAGCGTCCGGTAATCTTCTCGCCCATCCCCTTCTCGATCAAGACATCGGACGCAAGCTCGATCCCCCTCATAGAATTTCGCCGACTATGTCTCACCTTCCCGAACTCGCCACGCAAACAGCGCGAGCAGCAACCAACCAGCCATGAAAGCGAGCCCGCCGAGTGGGGTAATGGGGCCCGGCCAGGTCCAATCGGTCAGTGCGAGCAAATAGAGCGAACCAGAGAATAACACGATGCCCACCCCGAAAAGCCTGGCCGACCAGACAACCACGGCGAAGCGATCGAGATAGCTCAGTGAGAGCCAGAGCGCGAGAGTGTGGACGAGCTGATAGAAAACTGCGGTCTTGAAGACCTCGAGCGATCCCTCCGAGATCGAGCCCTTGAGCGCGTGAGCTCCGAGCGCCCCCGCGCCCACACCGGTCAATCCGAAGAGTCCTACCCAAAAGAGCCCCCAGCGCATCGGCAGACCTTCACCTTCGTTCGACGTGGTAAAGCCACTCATGGACTTGATCGGGCTCGCGTCCCTCGACTTGCGTGTAACGACGAACCGATCCGTTGCGCGCCTCCCGGCCGTCGCGATCCGAGCGAAAACGGGGATAAGCGATTCGGGTCAAGACGGAATCGAGCTCGAGCGCTTGGCTCCCCGCGTACTCAGACAATAGCCGTCGAAAGTCATCTTCTTTGAGAATCCCCTCTTCGTTGTAGCTGATAACGAGCCGAGGGATCTGAGTTTCGCTCAATACCTTGCGAAATGACTCAAAGCACTCCCGCTTGCGGCACAGCTTCGACGCCTTGTCGCCCCACGGGATCAATCCCGTCTTACCGTAGATCGTCGACCGGAACGCCTCGAGGTCGGGTTCACGAACGAGCCGGCAGATGACTTCGAAGAGATGATAGTTGGACGCGTATTGACGGTTGTTGTAAGGCGGATCCAGATAGAGAAGCTCAGCGGAGACGCTCGAGATCCAATCGGTCGCGTCACCATGGTAAGCCTCGCCGCGCGGACCGTTCTCGATCCTCGGGAGACGATACTCAACCGCTCCTCGACTATTTGGCTGCCACTGCTTGAGGAACGCACCGTAGGTCCCTGAGATGTTCGCCTTTCGATCCGCCGCGTCGATGATCATGGCGAGGAGCAGACACTCCTCGAGCTCTTCGATGAGCGCCTCGGCTCTCCACTCGCGCAGCTGCTGAATCGCCGCGTCAAGCTGACCCGCCACTTCGGGGCTGAAGTAGCCTCGACCCGAAATGCCCGCGGGAGAGTACTCGGTCGTCAAAAGACCGGCGGCCGGGGGAAGCGCCTCGAGGTGAGCGAGAACCGCGAGGGTCGGCCCCCAATCTCCCTCGAGGGGAGGTGTTTCTCGAAGCAGATAAGAGTCCGCAAGAAGACTCGACGGGTCGAGCTTTCTGAATGCCGGGGCCTCCTCAAGCTCGAGGAAGACGCGCTGAAACACGTGCGACGACTCCATGAGATCGGCGGAGAGCACGCGATGACCGAGCGAGCGAAAGTGTCGACTCACGACTCCAGATCCGGCGAAGAGATCACAGACCGTACCGCCCTCAAAACCGATCCGACGGGCCGCGTCGGTGATCGAGTCGAGCAGTCGAGTCTTGTTGCCGAGATATCGCATCGAGGAGTTCCAGGGGGTTCGAGATCATCGGAATCAAGTCGAGTAGAGAAGCGATTTCACTTCCCGACCGAGTGAATTTTTTGGAGCGCTCTTACGGTTCGCAGAGGACGAGCAGTTCACTCGCGGTCTTATTCGAATCGCCTTGTCCCGAATGCATGAGCTCTCGCTCGCGAATCTCCACGGTGCCGAAAGACTCTCGGAAGAGCTTGCGAAAACGGAAGAGCGCGTTTTCTTCCCCTTGAGATCGCCAACGTTTGAGAAGCAAACCCGAATCGCTCGAGTAGGAGACGAGCAATTTGGTCCCGAGGGCGCGGGCCCGCTCGGCAATCCAGCGGAAGATCGCTTCGACTCGGTCGGAGCGACAGAAGTCCGACTGGAACCGGTCCCCGACCTGCGGATAGCGGCCGCGCGTCAACCGTCCCCCGCGAAGCTCGAGTGCGGGGTAGTTGTATTCAACCAGAGTTTCCAGCACGTGGTAGAAGCGTGAGTAGTTGTCTGCGGTGTAGGGAGGATCGAGGTAGATCCCGCCGAGATCACCGGGCTGGTAGGGACCTTCGGCTCCGAGCAGCGACTCCGCCGGTTGGCGGAAGACTCGATTTCCACCAAACTGCTTCCGCTCGCCCCACTCGCGCCGGATACGGTCGAGCGCGATTGCGAACTCTGCTTCGATATCGAGGAGTCGACGTTTGGAGACAGCCAGCAGCTCTGAGTCCTTTTCGAGTGAACGCGGTTGAGCGAAATGGCTCGTACCCGAAGTCGACGTGGAGGCGGCGTAAAGCAAGGCGGCGAGGTAGAGTGTGCGCTTCCGCTCGCGCAAGGGGTCACTGGCGGGGATCGAGTCGATTGCGAAGCGGAACGAGTCGAGACTCATCGCTTGTCGCCAGCCGAAGTAGATATTGCCGTGGTAGAGAAGAGTCTGCAGATATGGAGCCAGCTGCGGATCTCTCTGGCGAGACGCGCCGAGTTCCGCCGCATCACCCGCGAGAGGTGAGTAGATTTCAGCGCTCACCCGTGCATCGACCCCACTCTTCTCGGAATCAGATCCCACGGGAAGCGGAGTCGCGGCGACGAAATGGCGATACTCGCGACAAGCCTCGCCAGGTTGCTTGGTCGACAACTCCTGCACGACCGCAGAGAGTAGACGGGACTCGGTTTCGAGTGCCTTTGGAGCAAGCTCGACGAGTTGGTTGAAATGGCCTTGGTAAGCGGCTTCGAGATCCGCTTCGGGGTCGAGATACTCAAGCGCGTCGAGCCACTCGGGCGGACCTTCGAGATGCGCTGAAGCGATCGAGGCTGAAAAGAGTTGGACATCGTTCGCGTCAATTGGATGACGCGAAGCCAATCGACGCGCGACGATCGCCGTCCCGGTACAGAGATCAAGAATGCGGGCTCCGGGTTCGACGAGGTCACGCACCGCCCCTTCGATGAAATCGGGAAGAATCCGCGTCTTGGCTCCCATGTACCAAATCGTCTTAGTATCGAAGCTCACCCGAAGTCACCTGCCTGGAGAGGAAGATCTGCTGATTTGAAGTTGGGAAAGGTCGACTTTTCCCAGACTTTTGCCGAGTTTACTGCCATGCGGATAGTGCGTGGACTCAGGCGATAGGCACCCGCCTTCTCATCGGGTTCGGGCGGGCCTCGGTCTTCGATACGGGCGATCGGGCCATTCAACCGGTCATCGCCGAGGCGGGACCACGCCCTGAGGATTGTCCTTGAAGTTCGCGTTTGTTGTCAAGGAGGTGGGCTCTCGAACCGAACGCCGAGACGCTCGAGATCGAGACCAATATCTGCGTGGAGCACTTGCACCGCCGAAGTACCCTCGGCATCCTGCCCGGTCTGAGTGGGTTAGTCGCGGCTTGGACGTTCGATTCGAGATTCCCACTCGCCCTATTCTCTCGGCGTCTCTCAGTCCGATAGAAGTAGAATTGGCCGGCCACTCTCGGTAAATCGTCTCGAGCTTCGGTTGAGACTTGAGAGGGGGTCGAGGTTCGAGTTATCGATTTCGAGGCTCGATTCAACCTAGTTCTGGACGCTTCCGATAACTGCGAAGGGCCTTTTCGTGCCGAATAATGTCCTCAGGCCTCACGTACAGGCGATCGTTCTCTGCGACCATATCTATCGCGACGATGAGACGGGAAAATGCGTGATCGCCGGAACCTTCAATCGGGTCTATCTCAATACCTTTCCCGGTGAATACCAGCCGGCTTCGATCTATCTCAATCTCTCGGACTTTCACGGGAGCCACAAGATTCAGTTTCGGTTCGTGCGACTCTCGGACCAGAAACCCCTCGATGAGAGTCCCGACTTCGATCTCCACCACGACGACCGACGTGAACACCACGAGTGCATCTTTGACCTGCCCCCCCTCGAGTTCCCCGAACCCGGTCGCTACACCCTCGAGATACTCTACGACGGGGAGAACATCGGACACGCGGATGTCGAGGCGCTGATGACCCCAAACGGTGATTCTGACGACTAGCCCGCGGATTAGTTGAAGGGCGGCCTGCTAGTCTCGACCGGCAATACGAAGATAGTGGCGCCTGAGAAGATCGACCTTCCCG
>CAYZYD010000085.1:0-10449 GCA_964482505.1 uncultured Planctomycetia bacterium
GAAGGAAGCTCGGCCTCCCGCGCGGAATGAGTTTTTCAACGGGCTGCTAGGCCCGAGGCGGGAGGTCGAGATTTCGAGCCCCCCGGAGCCCAGAAACCACGTAGCGCAGTACCCCGGCGAATCGAAGTCGTATGGGTCATACGCGCTGGGCGAGGGAAGCTCGCCCTCCGGCGCGGAATGAGTTTTTCGGGGGGCTGCAGAGTCGCTCAAGTAGCCGACTGGGTGCATCCGATGATACGGCAGGCTCTATCAGAAAGAGGGCATTGTGCCGGCAGCTCCGTTTCCTCCCGACGAATCCCAGCGGATCCAGACGCTTCTCCGGTGTCATGTACTCGATACGGATCCCGAGCCCGAATTCGATGACTTGACTCGAATTGCCGCGGCGATCTGCGAGACCCCGATCGCCCTCGTCTCACTGCTCGACCGAGACCGTCAATGGTTCAAGAGTCATCACGGACTCGACGCGACCGAAACGCCGCGCGATCAGGCCTTTTGCGGCTACGCGATTCTCGCGGACGACCCCCTCGTCGTCGAAGACGCCTCTCTCGATCCTCGCTTTGTCGACAATCCACTCGTCACCGGCCCGCCGCACATTCGATTCTACGCCGGCTACCCCCTCAAGCTCTCGAGCGGTGAAGCACTCGGCACGCTCTGCGTCATCGACGTAAGACCCCATTCGCTGTCGGCGCAACAGCTCGACACGCTTCGAGCCCTCGCCATTCAAGCGTCGAGCCAGCTCGAACTCAGATATACGATCGAGAAGCTCAATCATGCCCGCGCTGAGGCCGACGAGGCCAACCAGGCGAAGTCGCTCTTTCTCGCCAACATGAGCCATGAGCTCCGGACTCCCCTGACCGCGATTCTCGGTTTTGCCGAACTCCTCACCGATGATCTCGAATCGAAGGCGAGCGAAGCCACCCTCGAAGCTGTCGATACGATCTATAAAAATGGTCGCCACCTACTGACGCTTCTCAACGATCTTCTCGATCTGTCGCGAATTGAGGCGGGCAAGATGTCGATCGAACGCATTCCGACGAATCTCGATCAACTCGTCGGAGAAGTCGTCGATCTCCTCAAACCGCGAGCAAATGCCAAAGGGCTCACCCTCGACTGTGTCCTCGACCCCAAACTCCCCGGCGCGATCATCACCGACCCCACTAGGTTGAGGCAGATTCTCATCAACCTCGCGGGCAATTCGATCAAGTTTACTGAGCGAGGGGGTGTCAAAATCGAAATCGGCTACGACCCCCATGCTCAAGATCTCACGATCCAAGTCGAAGACACCGGCGTGGGCATGACGCCTGAGCAACTTGAACGCGTCCTTCAGTTCGAGACCTTTTGTCAGGGCGACGTCGCCACGACGCGGCGTTACGGTGGCTCGGGACTTGGGCTCCGCATCTCGCATCTGCTCGCTCAGCTCCTCGGCGGTACGATCGAGATCAACTCGCAATCGGGAACGGGCACTCAAGCCCGCGTCACCCTCGAGGCGAGCCCCGCCGGCACTGCTACGGCGCCGGATCCAGCCGCCGATGCTCCGGCCAAGAGCTCGCCGGCAAAGCCACTCAAAGCGACCCGTATTCTTCTTGCCGAAGATGGACCGGACAACCAGCGTCTCTTCCGCGCCCTCTTGGTGCGTGCCGGCGCCGAAGTCACAACCGCTCCAAACGGCGCAGTAGCGCTTGAGGAGTTGCGGAATCAAGCGCCGTTCGACCTCGTCCTGATGGACGTTCAGATGCCTGTCCTCGGTGGGCTCGAAGCCACGCGCACCCTGCGGAGTTGGATCAACTCGGGCGAAGTTCCGAAGGTTCCGATCGTCGCTTTGACCGCCAATGCGATGGACTCAGACCGTGACCGCTGCCTCGCGGCCGGTTGTGACGAGTACATATCAAAACCGGTCGATAAGGATGAATTTATCGAAATCTGCCGTCACGTGATGGAAACCGAGACGGTTCAGTAGGCCCTCCTCCTCCGCCCCCGATATGACCAACCTCCCCCGAAGGACTCGGCGGGCTATCACGACGCTCATCATCTCACTGGGAGCTTTCGGGCTGGCGTAGGAACACCTGGTTAGCGTACTCTCTGCCCATCTCAATTCCCGTCCCGAGGTCCCCACTGGAGAGATCATGGTGGTCCAGTCCCGTTCCGAGTTGCTCGCGATCTGCTTGGCGTTATTCGCCCTTCACGCGGGCTGTCGTTCCTCAACCGACGATTTGGTTCAATCTCCGCGAGTTGAATCGGCCGTCGAACCGATCCCCGAACTCCGGCTCGGGTCCGACGTCTGGCCGCCCTTTACCAATTACGCCGATAAACCTCGCGTCGCTATCGAACTGGTTCACCGCGCCCTCAAACGTACTGGAGTGGACGCGGTGACTCGTATCCAGACGGGCTTTGATGAGATCACCCACCGGCTCGAGCGTGGGGAGCTCGACGGCAGCCCCGCGATCTGGCGGAGTCCCGATCGCGAACGGTATCTACTCTATTCCAAACCCTACCTCGAAAACCGACTGATCCTCGTCGGCAAGCAGGGAAGCGATCTGTCCGCGCGCGTGTGGAGCGACCTGAAATGGAAACGAGTCGCCATCGTCGAAGGCTACGCCTACGGCTCGGAACTCGAGACGGCCGGTGACCCCGTATTTGTCGCCGGAAGAAGCGTCAGCGAGAACCTCCAGAAACTCCTGCTCGACGAAGTGGATTACGTACTGGCCGAGGAGCTGCTCGTCAGCAATCTCTTCCGCCAAAATAGTCGCGCCCGCGAACTGCTCGCAGCGGGACGCACGCCACTCCTGACCCGGCGGCTCCACTTCGCCGTTCGAAAAGACTATCCCAGCGCGCAAGATATCATCGACCGGTTCAACGGGGAGATCCTTCGAATGGTCTACGACGGCTCGTTCAACCGAATCCTACGCGTCGATTGGCTTCGAGCCGACATCGACGGCGACGGCAGCTCAGAACTCATCCTCCGCGGTAAACGAGCCGGGATCCGCCCCCCCGACGACAGCTACGACCTCTTTGCCTCCCCGGGACCCAGGGGTGAAGCCGACGACAAAGAGAGCGGGAAGTTCGTCATCGAAGGAGAAACATACACGGGTTGGGAGAGTATTCCCGAAGAGTACAAAGCCTCCCGTTCCGCCGACGAAACCCCAGGCTGGATTCTCTTTGAGTTTTGATAGCTCTCCCGATGACTTCCCGGAAGCAGCGTTCATGCGCTCTTATTGGCCGGGGGCCTCTTCGGGCCAAAAGGTGAATTGTTCCATCTGAACACCCGATAATCGCGCGCCGCTCGTTTCAAGATACCAGCCGGTCGGAGCGACGCGTGTTATTATCTGCGAAGCCGGGATCTAATGAAAGCATTCGAAATCAACCTCCCCGCCCGGAGACCCCCTCTTCAGCAAGTTGAGCAAAAGTCGACTCCGAGCCGCTTCTCAAATCCTGCGATCCTAGCAGCCCCCGGTCACGACCTATCACGAACCGCGTAGCGAGAAGTCGCAAGGCGTTCGCTCGCTGCGTCAAAGGGACGTCTGACGAAATCGCAGCAGCGGGCTCATGAATAATGCGGGCTAATAGCGGGTATTACTATGTAGCGGCGACTGCGCGAGAGCAAGCTTCAGCCGGGCTTATCCTGCATGCCGGGCTCAATTAGAAGACAGGGCCAAACGAGACAAAGAAGAGGCTATCTCCCCCCTCGTTGAGTCCGTAGCCGATGTACCCGGGGCCGAGGATCGTCTCAAAGCCGAGAAAGATGCTCCCCCCGTAGATCGAATTGGCGAGGGTGATATCGCTGCGCTCGCTGTAGACATTTCCGAGTTCCAATGAGCCGCCTAGAAAGAGATTGCTCGTCAAAGCAGAGCGGCGGCCGAGACTGTAGTAGGTCAGAATGCGCGAAAGAAACAGATAGGGGCCCACGCGGGAGGCTCGCGGTTCACCCGAAAGTCTTAAGAAACCTCCGAGACTAAAGCTCGAGGCGACTGAGCTATCCCCTTCGATCGCGGCTCCGTAGTCGAGGCTCGGCACGAAGGTCAGCCGATTAGAGACCGTGAATGCAGCGGCTCCCGTACCTCGGTAAGTCGCAAAGTTATTCTCGCTTCCCAGGTTCTTCCGGACAAAGCGAATTTCATTGGAAGTGAACTGACCCAATGAGGGGAAATTGGGTTCGTTGAAGGTATCGACAATAAAGCGGATCCGGTAATTGCCCTCACGCACCGAAAGACGCGGAAAGGGAACCAAGAAGCCGCCGCGCTGACGCGGGGTCAAACGTCCGTCGGTATACTCGATTCCGCCCCGCAGCTCGCCCCAGTTCTGAAGCTGCGCCCCCACGTCAATTCCGGTGAAACTGGTCTCAAGCCGGTAGTCGGCGAGAGCCGAACCGTTGGCGAATACCGTCAAAGTATCTTCAAAGTAGCCGACTCGCGGTTCGACAAAGAAGGTTCCACTCGGATCGAGTGGTTGAAACAGCTCGGTCTGGAGCAAGACCTGTTCTCCCAATTGAATCCGAGTGCGCGACTCAGCTCCGTATCCATTTAGCGGCATGAATGTGAATTGGGTGGCGAAGTCAAACTTGTTTTCGCCGTTGAGGTCATCTTCATAACGGGCCCCAAACCTGATGAAACCGTTACCGAGTTCGCGAGGCTGGGCCCGCAGGGTCAGCTCAGTCGGATCGTCCGGGCTCAACGAGTAGTCGATGTACTCAAACACTCCCAGACCGTAGAGCCGGCGAATGCCCTCGTTGAGCGCCTTGGGATCGTAGGGATCTCCGGGGTGAACCCCAACCCGGGTCCTAATCACTTGGTCTGAGAGGTTAGTCTGGTTCTCGATCACGACTTCACCCACACGATTGGGCTGTCTCGAGGGGCGACGCTGATGTCCGATGTACGCAGCCCACTCTTCGTCCGACACCGAAAATCGAGCGAGATCCCCGGCCCGTACTCGGGCCTCGGTCTCGCCGATTTCAATCGCGAGCGCGGTCTCTTCAAAGTTTGCGCTCGAAAAATCACCCAATGGCGGCCGGATGAGAAGATCGCGATCGGTCAAGAGTTCTCGCTGCAGTCGGTCGTTCTGTTCGATCGATAGGTTGACGAGTTGGTTTGAGATATTGAAGAGCGAGCTCAGGTCGTCGTAGGTGGCGAGAGCGGTCCCAATATCGACCGCAATGATGACGTCGACTCCCATAGCGAGACAGGGCGCGACGGGGATATTCTGGACCATCCCTCCGTCGACGAGCGCGCGGCCGTCGACGATTACTGGAGTAAATACCCCGGGCACCGACATGCTCGCCCTTAACGCGATCGCGAGATCCCCAGAATCAAAGACAACCGCTTCGCCGGTTTCGATGTCCGTCGTCACGCAGCGAAACGGAATCGGAAGCTTGTCGAAGTCACTGGGGGCGCCACGATCGTCTACGAGGGTCGATAGAATCTGAACGAGCGCTTGCCCCTTAATCACTCCACGCGGTAACTGGATCTGGCCGTTCTTGAGCCCGAGTTGAAACCTGACGAAAAAGTCGCGATCCTCCTCTTTACGCCGAAACGCAAGAGTGCGGCGGGGGGGCCGGTCGAGAAAGGCCGCGCCCCAGTCGATGGAAAGGAGCGCCTGCTCGAGCTCGGCCGGAGAATAGCCCGAGGCGTAAAGCCCCCCCACGATCGAACCCATACTGGTTCCGCTGATAGCATGGACGGGAATTCGGAGCTCCTCGAGTACTTTGAGGACACCGATATGCGCGGCCCCGCGCGCCCCTCCCCCAGATAAAACGAGACCGATCCGCGGCCGCCGCGGGGGGTCCGAGCTTTCTTTCGCTAAAGGAGCTCCGCCTGGTCGGGGTTTATCTTCGCCCTGTCCCCAAGCCGACTCCAAAAACGAAAAAATCATGAGCGCAACAAATGCGCTCAATACGAGCCTGCGGGCGTAGCTGTCTGAGCCCGGGAAATCAAAGGGAAACGTCATCAGGAAATCCGCTCCGCCCTTTCAATGTCGAAGCGCCGCATTCAACCCCATGCCTGCGTCGCCTCGCTGAGGAGCGCGGAAGATAGCAGAGTCCCCATTGAGGAAGAAGCCTCTCTCGCGAATCGCGAGACAGAGCGAGAATCGTGACTCCAAGCAAAGCGGCGCGACTCGGGTAGGCCCATGATCGACGTTGATGCCAAATCAGAAGAGGTGAATACTGCCCCCGCCATTCTCACCCAAAGACTTCGGAGACTCTATGCCCGCCGCTGCTCGCTTTCGACTCTGCGAACTCGTGATCACCGCGATCGTCGCCAGTCTGGCCGCCAAAACGGCTCATTCCCAAGAAGTCTCTCATGTCTCGGGTGTCGGTGAAGTCGTCGAAGAGTGGACTCCCAAGCGGCAACTTTTCGTCCAAGGTGAGGTCGGGCTGAGCGAGGCGACGCTCACCGATCTCGCGCAATGGCTGGGGACACACCCAAACTGGACCGTCTACCTTACGGAAAACTGCGCCCGAGAGACCTACCGGGACGCCGACGGCAACCGCTATCGAGGCTATCGGGCGGTCGAACACCGGCTCGGCAAAGAGCTCGCTTCGAGCTCGAAATTTTCTCAAATCGTACACGGGCAGACCGGGCTGCGTTGGGGTGCGATTCTCTATATCTCGTTCGACCGAGATCGACGCCATCGCAAGGTCGGGTACTTTGCTCAAGAGCTTTACGACCGTTACTCAGTGGGCGATGCAGCCTGGTCGGGAAACCTCGATCGCACGGCCATTCGAGCCCTCAAGAATGGCCGCCGCGTTTACGACGCCGTCACCGATACGATCTCGATGATCGACACTCTGCTCGCTCGCAATCGAATTCGAGAGGAAGAGGCGCGGGCTCGGCTCAAGAGCGAAGCGCAGGAGCACCTCGCGCAAGCGATCGCGATGCTCGGAGTCGTGACGGGCGAGGTCGACGATCTCAGAGAGCGTCTCCCCGGAGCGCAGGGTCCACTCGTTCGGCCCGACCTCACGGGTTGGCGTTCTGAGCTCGAGGCGATTCAGTCACAATTCGAACGCGGCGAAATCGAGTCGACTGCAGAGCGTGCGAAACAGCTCGGGGATGAACTCCGCGACTTTCAGGCCCTCTTCGCCCGACACGATAGGCTCGAACGGGATCTCGAGCGCTACCAAGCAGAGCTCAAAGAATTTGAAGCACTGCCTGAAGTCACCCAGCAACCGAACCTCGCAACACCGTTTCGTCAGGCCTTCACCGAAGTTCGTGACTCCTACCAAAACGCCGAGCTCGGAGGTGCTGAAGACCTCCGGGTCGCGCGCAGGGACCTCGACTCAACCCGGGCTTGGATCACCGGATTGCGACCTCAAGCTCTCGCAAAACTGGCTGAATCCGAAGAAGAGCTCACGCGGCTTGAAGCCAATCCGCTCGCACCGCGAGAAACGATCCGAGCCGCACGCGAAGAGATCGGCCGGTACCGCTCACTCGACGCTCGGGTCCCGTTCGGTACTCGAGAAATCGCCACGAAGATCCAAGAGATTCAAACGGCGATCCGTCGCGCCGAGGCGAAGGCCCAAAAGCGCCGGCAGCAGTGGTTCGGCGCGGTGGCAGCCGCGTTCATCGGACTCGCGATCCTATTGACTATCCTCTACTTTCGTGCGCGTCCGAGCCGCCGGAGCGCGCGGCGACTTTACGAGCGTTGGAAGGCACTTCTGACCGCCAAGACAGGTCGACTCTGGGAACTCGAAGAGCGTCGCCACGCCCAGCTCGGCGAATTTGGAGCGCTCTCTGGTTCCAACTCAGAACGCCGCTACGCTGGCCAATCCCTCAAAATCGCCCGACAACTCAACCACCTCGTCGGCGAGCTGTTTGTCCTCTCTTCGCTCGCGCGAAAACACCACGCATCCTCTCACCGCCTCGCCTTTTCAGGACCCGCCTGGCGACGCTGGCTGCGACAGTTTCGGCGCGCGCCGTATCAACGTATGGTCGCGCGGCTCTCCAGCGAACGAATCGTTTACGACGAAGAATCGGGACTCGCGGCGATCCTCGCTCAAGAGGAGAAGCTCTCTAACGTCGATGCTCTCGTCGCTGACCTCGACGATCTCAAACCGTTTCGCTGCTCCTTTGAGACACTTATCGAGGCGTTCAATGAACGAGCGGAGCTCGCGCTGATCATCTTGAACCACTTCGAAGACGCCCTCGACCGCACGATCACGACGCTAGCCGAAGTCGATCAACGGATCGGCGCGCTCGAACGCGCAATCGAGAAGCACCGGCGGCTGGCTAGCGACGACCTCGCTCTCGCGCTCCCCGCGATCGAGAAGATTCTCTTACCGCAACTCAAATCGGCTTACGAGCTGGCCCAAACCGAATCGAGCGCCGATCCCCTCACGGCGATACGACGCGGCGCAACGGCGCTCGCACGCACGGGAGAGGCGGAGCAGATCCTTCTGACATTTGAAAAGATCCGAACCGATTACCGCCCGCGGGAGCGTCGCGCCTTCGAACTACTCGCGAGCGAAGTTCCGGTCGAACTTCGTGCCGAGATCGCGCCGATCGAAGCCGAGTGGATCGAAGCGCGAGCTCAGAAGATCGCTTCGGCCGCGGACCAGGTGCTCGCAACCCTCGATCTCAAACCCGAGCCGCTCGTGATCGGCTCCCCCACCCAACTCCGTGAAGAGCTTGCAAGCGCTGGGGGTTCCGACCGCGAGTCGTCACCCCCGCCGTCTGAATCTGACTCCCCACCTCAACCGCTCGAGACCATCGACTCAAACAACACGCCGACGGTGCTCGGCCCCAACGCTTGGCCCTTTGACAAGGACCACCAAGAACTCTTGAGCGATGCGGAGAGAGCGGTCGACCTCGATCGCGACCGTCGCGAACGACTCTCGAGGCGACTCGTGTCGGCTCACGAGCAGGTGGCGCGGTCACGTCGCGAACTCGGCGATGCCCTCGCTCTCTCTCCCGACCAGATTTTGCGCGAACCCGATTTGGACCCCGACACCCGTTTCACCACAGTCTCAGAACTCCGCCGCCAGGCGAGTGAAGCGCTGCGCGTCGGTCGGCTCGAGGAAGCCGCGCAACGTATCGCGGAGGGTCATCAAAAGCTCGACGAAGCAAAAGAGATCACGCTTGCCACCCATGAAGCGTGGCGCACATTTGAAGAACGCGCCGCCGCTTTGGATCTTGAACACTCAAAGATTCACAGCGAGATCCCCCCGCACCAGGACCTTCTCGCGCAGCACGAACGCGATTTCGCTCCCGAGGCGCTCGATCCCAAGTCGGGCGGGGAGGAGTATCCGGGGGCTAATGATACCTTTCTCGATAATATCGAGGAGACTCGTACCGCGTTGAGCGAAGCGGCGAACGCGCGCGGCGAGGCGGAGCGTGCTCGCGACAAGGGTCGGCTCCTCGAATCAGCGACACTTCTCGACGGCGTGCGCCAGCAACTCGACCTCGCCGCCTTTCGGTTGGGCGAGATCGAAACCCGGCACCG
Source organism: uncultured Planctomycetia bacterium (assembly GCA_964482505.1). GTDB lineage: Bacteria > Planctomycetota > UBA8108 > UBA1146 > JAJFFE01 > CAYZYD01. The sequence continues at coordinate 9,430 of CAYZYD010000085.1, forward strand.
ACGCGTGCACGCGCTGCTCGAGGAAAACCGGGAGCGCTTGGCACTTCTCGCGTCGACCGCCGAACGCCTCGCGAATCGAGCCAGGGATCGCCGCACGACAGAGCGTACCTTAAAGAGCTACCAATCCGCTGAGAAGATCTTGGCCACGGCCACAACCTACGAATCGGCCACGCCCCATTTGCCCTACGCATGTCGCGAGCAACTGGAGACGCTCGAGAAAGAGTTAACCCAAGTCGAACACCAAGTGGTTGAAGATTGGGTGGACTATGGCGAGGCGAAGCGAGCGCTCGAAGCGGCGCGTCGAAATCTTACCCGCGCCACAGAGGCGGCCGACGAAGCGGCTCGCGACGATGTTCCCGACAGCCGTCCGCTCCTGGCGGCGAGGTCGAGTATCGACCATGAACTCAAGCCGTTGTTGGTTCGCCTCGAGCGTGAATTCCAATTGGACCACCGAGACTGGGATCGTCTCGATCTCGAAGCACGGCAGGTGACGCATCGAGCAACGGAATTGCGACTCGAAATCCAGCACCAAGTCTCCGAAGGCCTACGGGCCCTGCAAGCGCTAGAAAAGTCCGAAGCCGAAGTCCGGCGGGTCCGCCACTGGGTCGGGGATTACGGTATTCGCGTTTTTGGATCACCGGGGTTGCCAGAGCTCCGCCGAGCCGAAGAGGAGCTCGAAGCAGGCCATTACCAGCGCTGTATCGAGTTCGCAGAAAACGCTCGAGGACTTGCAGTCCTCGCCCTTCGTCGCGCCAAACGACGGGTATCGAGAAAGCGCTCGGCGCTCGCAGCGCAAAAGCGGGCTCGCTCTTCGCTCTTTACCACGGGACTGAGCGGGGGTGGTATCTCTATAGGCGGATCGTCGTTTGGAAGCTCGATGGGCGGCGGCTTGAGTTCGAGTTCCGGCTTTTCAAGCTCGGGCTTTAGTGGTGGCTCAAGCTCGGGTTTTTCGTCGTCGAGTTGGTAACTAGTGTCCTGTTCGAAAAGTTCGAGCAAGAATCGCCGGCCCTCGACCTCCCT
>CAYZYD010000086.1:0-10435 GCA_964482505.1 uncultured Planctomycetia bacterium
GAACCAGGCCAGTGTTTGCCATACCTCGCACGCCGGCCGTGCTCAACGCGCCAAAAATCTCACCCGCCTCAATCAATCGAACCCACTTAAAGGCGAACTGACCGCTTACCAAATCGTCAAGGTCCGAACCGGACTCTCCGGCAACATCGGCGCGGTGAGCCGGCGGGCGGCCCGATCGTAATCGATATGAAAGTGCGCCCAATCCAAACTCAGGTGACGGGGCAGGATATGGCTTTCAGTGAGCGTCGCGAGATCCTCGGGCAACTCGCCGAACTCGTGCTCGTAAACTCGGGCCGCGGTCGCGAGAACCCAGCAGGCGTAACGCTGTTCGTAGGTAGCGAAGGACTGGCGGAAATACTCCTGAACCGCGACCCAACGCTCGACCAAAACGAGTCCCCAGGGATTGTCGATCTTAAGCAGCGAATTTGTCAGCTCGGAGTCCGTCGGCTTCGATTCGGGCACCTCGACTTGATCACCCTGAACAAAGAGCTGCACCGTCTCGAAACCAGTAGTGTGCGGGAACTCTGTGTTGAGACCGTCGGGGCCTCGGGCAAGAAACTCCGCCGCCAAATTTCCCGCCGCACGCGCACTCGCGGCCGGATCGTAAGGGCTCGGATGATCTCGTAACAACTCGAGCTGGGCGTAGAGGCGAGTCTCGGCGTGATTGAGCAGATCGCTGATAAAGACAGTCCCGAGTTCGCCGAGTAGCCAGCGCCGGTAATCCTCAAACCGCGGCCTAAAGATCAACAGATCGTCGAGCAGCGCCTTTTCAGCCGCGCCGCGATCAGTGAATTTGAGCCCCTCCAGTCGCAGGTGCGCGCGCAGGTAGTCGATCAGCGCCTCTTCTTGCAGCTCGGCACCTTTGAGACCCTCGATAAAAGTGAGACCGCGACCGAGAAGATAACCGAGCGCAAGTTCGAGGCGGACCGCTTCGACCGCGCGCGCGGCGTCGCTCCCCAAAAGCGCGGCGCGTCGCTCTTCGTCGAGAAGGGTTCGAATCGTGGGGAGGATCTCTTGGATCAACTCAAACTGTTGAAAGTCGAAAGGGCGATTCTCATGAATCTGGCTCGAGCGCAGGATCTGGCGAATCTGCTCGAGGTTCTCAACCCCAGCTCCGGCCGCGCTTTCCCGGTAGACCCCGGTCGTTAGCTCGGACTCCCCTTGCGTGTCGACGGCGGGCTCGGGCCTCGATCCGCCTTGGGTCTCGTTTCCGAGCTCGATACCAAACCTCAAGAGCTGGGTAAACGGAACCGACGGCGCCGGCGATTCGATCCGTAAGTCACTCGGAAGTTCGGCGAGCAACGCCTGCTGCCGATCGATCATCACTTGGATCGGATCGACCGTCACGCAGCCAGCGAGGGCACCGATGAAGACCAGCGCGAGACGAGCCAGAATCACTTATCGCTCGAGTTCTTGCCGTAGAGGCGCTCGATCATCGATCGACTTCCCTGGAGAGCGAGCCGCTGCGTGTAGAGATCGAGTCCGAATCGTCCGCCGAGCTCCGAGCCGCCTCCGGCTCGGCCCGGACCGCCGTGCACCGATTGTGGCATCACCAGTCCCGAGCCCATCGCCTGCTCGGCCATCTTTTCGGCTCCGAGATAGAGTCGACCCGTGTAGGCCGCGCCGGACTTGACGTAATCGCTGACCCAATCGAGATCGTCCGAGTAGAGCGACGTGACGAGGGTACCCCCGCCCTTCGCAACCTCCTCGGCCGCGGCCCGCGCCGAACCTGAATACTCGAGAACGGTGGCGCCGGGGCCAAACACCTCGAGCTAGTGAACCCGAGTGGCACCCGCCGAATCATTCGCTTCGAGCAGAGTCGGACCGAAGTAGAAGCCAACGCCTTCCGGCGCCCCAACCCCTTCGACGCGCTCGCCGGTCCCGAAGACCGTTCGACACTCCCCGTTTAAACTCTGAATACCGGCGACCGCGGAGTCGAGTTGATCGCGCGAAGCGAGCGGTCCCATCGTGACGCTCGACTCGCGCGGGTTGCCCGTGACGGTCTCCGCGAGCCTCTCGCTCAGCGCCTCGACGACTTCTGACTTCAGCCCCTCAGGCACGAAGATTCGGCGGACGGCCGTGCACTTCTGTCCCGACTTCTGGGTGATTTCGCGGACGACGTCACGAAGAAAGAGCTGGCCGGTTTCGGAATCGAGTTCGACACCGTGCCCGATCACGGCCGCGTTCAGGCTATCCGCCTCGAGGTTGACCGTCGCATTGGATTCGAGCAGATTCTCGCTCCGTTTGAGCTTGAGCGCCGTCTCCGCCGACCCCGTAAATGCGAGCACGTCCTGGGCTCCGAGTCGACCGATCAGGTCGCCGGTCGATCCACAGATAAACTGAAACGCACCCTCGGGGAGCAAGCTCGCCTCGACGATGAGTTCAACACAGCGCGCCATCACCAGTGCACTCGAAGTGGCGGTCTTGGTGATCACCGGCATTCCGGCAAGCAGACTACAGGCGGCCTTCTCTGCGAATCCCCAGGCCGGAAAGTTGAACGCGTTAATGTGAACCGCGACCCCTTGGCGCGGAACTCGAACGTGTTCGCCCCAAAACTTTGCCGAGCGACCCAGGGCGACACCGGTCCCGTCGTAGTAGAGCGAACTCTCGCCGAGCTCGTCCGCAACGTAGCCGTAGTAGGTCAGCGTCTGAGTCGCGCCGTCGATATCGAACTTCGCGTCTTTGCGCGTCGCACCGGTATTGGTCAACGAAAGCTCGATCAGCTCCTCGCGCGCTTCCTGAAGCGCTTTCGACATACCTTTGAGAAGGTCGCCGCGCTGCTTGAAGGAGAGCTCGCGGAGCGCCGGCCCGCCCGTTTCGACCGCGAGTTGGATCACGTCGGCAAACGAATAACTCGGGGATCCAATTTGGGCGATCGGCTCTTCGGTCGAGGGATCGACGAGCATTCGCGGCTCGCCTCGCCCCTCGTGCCAACCGCCGAGAACATAACTCTTCAGGGTCTTGACGCTACTCATGATGAATTCTGGAGTCCTCTCGCCAGGGGAGCGCTGAGCACTCCGATCGGGCGATCAGCCTATGCGGAGCGCGAGGCGGAAACAAGCCGCTTCGAAGAGCGTGCCTCAATATATCGTCACTCAAGTGAATCGATCACGGCCCAAGGAACCTGATGCCACCGGTTCCCAGGGATTTATTGGCGCGGATCTTCTTTGACCTCGAAATCGACATCGATCGCGTCGTCCTTGGACGATGCCGGTTCGTCGCGTCGCTCTCCCTCCGCGGGATGAGATCGCCAGACCTGCATCCGAACACCTCGCCGGGACTCTCCCTGAACTCCGGCCCGCTTGAGGGCCGACGCAAACGTGCGGATGAGTCCGCGCCGGCTGGGAGGAATCAGAAGCGCGAGGCCGAGGGCATCGGTCAGAAAGCCGGGGGTGAGAAGCATGCCCCCTGCGAGAAGAATTGCCATCCCATCGGCGATCTCCTTTTGTGGGATCTCCCCGCGTGCCGCACGCTCCTGAAACCGGCTCAGAGTGCGCAGCCCTTCGCTGCGCGCGAGTTGAGCTCCGACGATGCCGGTGATAACGCAGATCATAATCGTCGTCAGCGCCCCAATCGCGACACCGACGCGGATGAGAACCGCGAGTTCAAGCAGCGGAATCACGACAAAGAGAACGAGGAGTATCACTCGAGTTTCCACCCTCCTCAGCGTCAAGCAGACGGGACCCACCGGCGGGAGCCCATACGGGAACAAAAACGAGCCTTCTCTACGTCGATACGTAAAGAAGGCTCGTTTGCAACCCTACTCATTCAGCCTGACGAGGGCAACTACTGCGTGCAGTCGTCCAGAGTGTCGGGCGTGGGATCGAGCCCGCGTCCCGGATTGGGATAGGGGATCGGAGGGCGACCTGGCACAAAGAGAAAGTTGAGCAGGAAGATGCCATCGGCGAGGTTGATCACGCCGTCGTCGTTGCCATCCGCGGCGTCGAAACAGACGAAATCGGGTCCACCGCTAAAGAGGAAATTGAGGACGTAGATCCCGTCGCCGAGGTTGAAGCTACCGTCGTCGTTTGCATCACCGCGGAGGAAGTCACGAACCGGCGTCTCCACCACTTCCGCGACTCCATTGATGAAGAATGGCTCGATCGAGATCCCCGCCGTGGTCGCGAAAACGTTATTGAGCGGCGGCTCACCGAGCTGATCCTCAAAGTCGAAGACGATCTCGCTCCCGATCGGAGCGTCTTCGGGCACCTGGTAGTTGACCGTCAGAAAGAGTTGACCCGCTCCGGGCGGAATCAACCGGCCGTCGAACGGAATGACATCGACGATGATGGCGACGGTGAGCTCGGCGGGATCGCCCTCGAGGGCTTGTAAAAAGACGAACTCAGGCGGGATCCCCCCCACCGAGGCGATACTCGCATCGAGCGAGACCTCGTCGAAGAGGATCTCACTTTCGTTGTAATTGATCGCAGTCTGGAAGCCGTTGAGGGCGTCGTCGTGGGTCGCGTAAACGGGGTGCTGTACGAACTGTCCCGGATAAACGGGAATTCGCGGCATCTCGTAAAAATTATTGGGCAGCGTCGTCTGGATCAGGTTTTCAAAGGTGACCGTATCGACCCCGCTCGGACCGCGCACCGTCAACGAAACGGTGAAGGGGCCGACATCGGAATAGTTATGCTGAGGAGAGGACGCGATGCTCTGGTCCCCGTCGCCAAAATCCCAGAGGTACTCGGAGATGATCCCGGTCGATTCGTCGCTGAATTGAACGTCGAAGGGCAGAATGGCCTGCGTGACGTCGGCACTAAAGGCCGCAACGGGGGGAATCCCATTGTTGGTGTAGCGCACCTGGCCATTTTGAATGTAGGCGACGTGAAGAAAGCCACTCGGATCGACATCGATCGCCGCGTCGACCCCCGCGTCGACAACCCGAGTGATATCGCCCGAGTCCGCGAGCTCCACCGTGACGATGTCGCTACCGACGCGGGTCGCGAGAGCGACGACTTCGCCCGAGGCCGCGAGGTCGACAAAATCGGTCGCCGCGTTCGCGACGAGGTCGAGCTCGGAAAAAGTAGTGCCGCTCATCGACTGAGCCACCGAAACGCCGACGCTACTCAAGACCGCGATCGTCACCGTGCCCGATGCCGAGACCGCCAGCGAAAAGTCGGAGATAGCCGTGGTGTCGTCCGCAGCGAGCGTCTCCGCCCCGTAGCTTCCGGCCGACCACTCTCTGACAAAGACGTCCCCTCCGCGTCGGTAGGCGACGAGCAATGTCCCGTTGTCTCGGCCGACGACCTGGGGAGCCTCCCCGGTCCCGACGACCGGTTGGACGCCGATCCGATCGACAAATAGTCGGATCTCGTCGCTGCCACGCTGCCAGGCGATCGCCTGGGTCCCGTCGAGGCTCACCGTGAGATCCGGAGCAAAATCGTCGGCGGGATCTGGGTCGATCGAGACACCGGGGTTAAAGCTCCCCGAGACGTTGTTCGTCAGGCGGATATCGCGCGAGCCGGGTTGGCCCTCGGTGTAGACGAGTTGCATCTGAAGAAATGAGACCGGCGCGAGCTGCGAAGCGGCGCTCGGAGTCAAAGGAGTTTCCGAGACGTTCTCGATCTCGGTGTCACCGAAGATCGTGCGAGCCTGGAAGAGCTCGCTCAAGGCAGAGAACGTGATCGACGTCCGATCCCCCTGGTTGGTGTAGGCGATTTCGACGTCGCTCGAGTTGGTGATCGCTCCAGAGATGAGCTGAGGTTCAATAAACTGAGCCTCCCCCAACTTGGCGAAAGCGATCACGAGAAATACCATCCCCAATCGCCGGCGGGGGCGTCTTCGAAAGCGGTCCACTACTTTTCTCCTCGTTTTGTAGAGTTGCCCAACTCTTTCGCAAGACGGCGGCGAGACCGGAAGAAGCTCAAGAGAGGTGCTTTAGCGCCATGGAGGGCTCGAAACCACGCTCAAAATAAGCGTCTCAATCAGGCTATTCGCAGCCCGTTGCGAGAAGTCCGATGGAATCATCTGGCGCTCGAAAAGCCAAGACGAGATCGCAAGTTCTGGTCGGCGCGCGGTCCGGACCGGGTCTCTTCCGAGAACCGTTGTCCTAACGGGTTGATTCCGCAAGGGTTGCCCCGACCCGACCTGAGTCCGACGAAACCGCGCGGCCCGCCTCGATCCTCACGCGCTGAACGCTTAAGATACAGTGGACGCCTGAAGCAACCCGACCAGAGCAACCCAACGCAGAGTGACAACCCGAAAAACGAGTCAAGCCCAAGAAGATTCCAATGAGGCTGGCGAGATTGGGACGCCTGAACCGGTTCGCCAAAAGTGCCTAGAAGCACGCACGCTGGCGGCTCCGGCCCCTCAATCTCGCCCATCGCGCCGGCCTCCACTCCCCAGCACTTTACGGGCGGACTGCTAAAGCCTCGGTGAATAATGAGCGAAAAGTCGCAGAGTCCCCAAAACCAGCCCCGTATCCAGCGCAACCCCACCCGCCGAGTCGCGATCGGACGGATTGCGATCGGGGCGGGTGAGCCCATCGCGGTCCAAAGCATGACCGCAACCAAGACCCAGGACGTCGCAGCCACCGTCGAGCAGGCGAACGCGCTTCACAGGGCCGGAGCCGGGGTTGTCCGAATCGCGGTCGATACTCCGCGAGACGCCGAGGCACTCCGAGAGATTCGAGCCCAGACCGAGGCCACGCTCTCGGTCGATCTGCAAGAGAATTACCGGCTCGCCGAAGTGGTGGCGCCCCACGTCGATAAGATCCGCTACAACCCGGGCCATCTCTACCACCACGAACGCCAGAAATCCTGGCAGGACAAGGTCCGACGCATTGTCGAGATCGCAGAGGAGCACGACTGTGCGTTGCGCATCGGGGTAAACTGCGGCTCGGTCGACCCGGCGCAAAAGGATCGACACGCCCCCGGCGATTCCATCACCCCGATGGTTGAGAGCGCGCTCGAACACAGCGAGCACCTCGACCAGCTCGGCTTTACCCGCTACTGCGTCTCGCTCAAAGACTCTGACCCCGCCAAGGTCGTCGCGGCCAACATTCGGTTCCAAGAACAACGACCCGACGTTCCGCTCCACCTCGGGGTTACCGAGGCGGGGCTACCGCCCGAGGGGATCATCAAAACGCGTGTCGCTTTTGAACAACTCATCGGTCGCGGCATCGGCGATACCATCCGTGTCTCGCTGACCCTCCCCAACGATCGCAAGCCCGAAGAGATCGAAGCGGGTCGCACGATCGTGGAGGATATCTACGCGGGACGGGTTCGCAGCGTGGTGCGTTACGACCAGGCCGGTCTCAATATCATCAGCTGTCCAAGCTGTTCCCGCGTCGAAAACGAAGCCTTCGTCGAGCTCGCCCAGGATGTGCGCGAACTCACTCGCTACGCCGCCGACCACGACTTGACCATCGCGGTGATGGGTTGTCGCGTGAACGGTCCCGGCGAAACCGACGACGCCGACCTCGGCCTCTGGTGCGCGCCGAGCTTCGTCAATCTCAAACGCGGAACCGAAAAGGTGGGCGCCTTTAGCTACGAGGAGATTCTCCCCGCCCTCAAACAAGAACTCGATACGCTCATCCGAGAGCGCACGAGTGGTAACTCCTGAGTCGACCGACGGCGATCGGTTCCGACGGTCTCGACCCTCGTCCCGCGGGCAAAGGTAATTCCATGGTTCAATTGCGGCCGATTCCGGTGGCCCTCGTTCCCAACAGCAGTGCGTCGGCCCGAGAGATCAGCGGTCCGAACTACGATGAATTCCAAACCGAACAGGAGATCCGGGAGCGCATCTTGGCCCGTCCCTCCTCGATCCTCAAAGTGACGATGCCCCACTGTGACCCCGGGCTCGGGGCGGCCGCCCTCGAAGAGGGTTCCGACGCCGCGCTCGACCACGCGCAACAAAATCTCAAAGCGCTTGAAGAGAGCGACAAAACAAAGCTCTTAAACGACGCGCTCTTTGTCTACGCAATCGACTACGACGACCGAATCCAAATCGGGGTTGGCGGGATGGCCCGCACGAGCGATATTAAGTCCGACCGTTCGCCCGAAGGGACAATTGTCCGCAACGAAAAGATCCACGAGTACAAGGCCGAGGGTCGCGCGCGTCTCATCGAGCGAACGCGCTCTTTTGTCGGAATCGTCAATCTCTGCGTCAGTGACTCGCAAGCCCAAGTGACCGAAGCGATTCAGACCGCGATGCAAACGCATCCCGAGACCTACCGAACCGAAGACGAACTCGGGCGCCCCCACCGAATCTGGATCATCACCGACCCCGACGATCAAGCCGCGCTTCGGGCGGCGATAGAATCCGAACCCCAGGCTTTCGTGGCTGACGGGAACCACCGGTCGGCCGCCGCCCAACTCGCGCAAAAGGAGGACTTTCTCGCGGTTTTCTTCGTCCTCCCGACCATGCGAATTTTGCCCTATCACCGTCTCGTTGAAGCGGAGGTCGGGGATCAATTCATGTCACAACTCGAAGCGGACTTTGAAGTCGCTGCGGCCAGCCACTTTCACCCCGATTCCTTGCATGAGATCGGCCTCTACGCCCCGGGTCAGTGGTTTCAGCTTCGAGTCAAACCCGATCGCTACTCCGAATCGGATCCCGTCTCGACGATTGACGCCGAAATTGTCCAGCGCCTCATCTTTGAAAAGTGTCTCGGCATCAACGATCCTCGCGACCCCCGACTGCGATACGTCGGCGGCGACCGCAGTCTCGACTACCTCGAAGCCCAAGTTAACTCGGGTGAGTTCAACTTCGCCCTCGCGATGCCCCCGGTCACCCTCGATCAATTCGTCGCGATCTGTAAGGCGGAACAATTCATGCCGCCCAAATCGACTTGGTTCGATCCCAAAGTCAGGAGCGGGTTGATCGTCGCCCTCAATGTTTAGTGTTCATCTAACAAGCCCTATCGGAGATAGTTCCTATGACTTCGTGTCCCCTCCCATACCCCGAGATCGTCGATACCTATTTTATGGAGCACCGCGCCAAGCTCATCGATATTGCCGCCTTCCTCGATCGCCTCGACCGCGCAGTGGATTCACCCGCGGAGGACGACTTTCGTGTCGCCTCCTTTCGCCGTTGCCTCGAGATCTTGCTCGAAGAGAAGGCTGGCCGCGCACGTCGAGTTCTCGAAGCGCTGAGCGATCACACCTCGGAACTCCCCCTCTCGGCTTCGGGCAAAGGGGCGGTCGGCGCTCCCCCAGTCTAACTAGATCCAGCTAGATCGGTCCGCAACTTCCATGCGCTATATCGACCCGCATATCCATATGGTCTCCCGGACAACCGACGACTACGCCCGCATGGCTCAAGCGGGCTGTATCGCTATCACCGAGCCCGCGTTTTGGGCGGGCTATGACCGCTCTTCGCCCCAGGGCTTCTACGATTACTTCGAGCAGCTCACTCGGTACGAACCACGGCGAGCGGCGCAGTATGGAATCCGCCACTTCAGTTGGCTCTGTATCAATCCCAAGGAGGCCGACGATCCCGGCTTTGCCCGCGAGGTGATGGCGCTCATTCCTGAGTTTCTCAAGCGAGAAAATGTGCTCGGCGTCGGTGAGATCGGACTCAACAAGAATACCAAGAACGAACTGACCATCTTTGAAGAGCATGTCGAACTCGCCGCTCAACACGACCAGCTGATCCTCGTCCACACTCCGCACCTCGAAGATAAGCTCAAAGGGACAAAGCTCATCCTCGACGCGCTCGAAGCGCACCCCAAGATCGACCCAGGTCGCGTCCTTATCGATCACGTCGAAGAGCACACCGTCGAAGAGGTGCTCGATCGTGGCTTCTGGGCCGGTATGACGCTCTATCCCGATACCAAGTGCACGCCCCAACGAGCTGCCGACATCATCGAGACCTACGGCAACGAGCGCATCTGGATCAACTCCGCCGGCGACTGGGGTCCGTCCGATCCGCTCGCCGTCCCGAAGGCGCGCCTCGAGATGGCGAAACGCGGCCACGCCGAGTCGACGATCGACCGAAACTTCCGCTTCAACCTGCTTGGGATCTATGTCCAGGACGACTACCAGGCGGCACAAAATCTCACGTTGAACCTAGGGCTGCGCTACGAGTACTCCACGCTCCCGACCGAGACGCAAGATCGCATCTCGACACTGATCAACCTCGACGCTCCGGCGGTAACCCTCGGGGAACTGTACCAGCACCCTACAGCGACGAACATCGCGCCGCGAGCGGGATTCGCCTGGGACATCTTCGGCAATGGCCGGACCGCGTATCGAGGCGGCTATGGGCACTACTTCAACACGATCAATCAGCAAAACTTGATCGTCACGGTGGTCACTCCTCCAGGTGCCAGCCGGCCCGTCATCGGCGGTCCCACCTTCCCAGTTCCCGACTTCTCGCGCGCGTCCGACCGCTCGATCCGCCCGATTCAGTACGACCTGGAGTATCCGTTCATCCAGAGCTGGAACGCCAATCTGCAGCAAGACCTCGGCTGGGGAACCCTGGTTACCGT
>CAYZYD010000087.1:0-10349 GCA_964482505.1 uncultured Planctomycetia bacterium
GTTCAGGTCCCGGACCTCGATGACCTTGTCGCCCAGGCGCGGTCCCGGCGGGATGCGCAGGTCGACGGACTCGAGCTGCTCCTCGGCCTTCTGCTCGACGAGCTCCTTGTAGCGCTGGATGCGCGCCTTGCTCTGCCTCATCCGCGCCGCCGGCGTGCGCCCGAGCCACTCGCGCGCGCGCCTGATCGTCTTGTCGATGCGGGCGTCGGCCTGGCGCTTGGTGTTGAGCGCGCGCTCCTTGGCCTCGAGGTAGTCGGAGTAGTTGCCGCGGTACGGGGTCGCCCGCCCGCGCTCGATCTCGAGCATCCACCCGACGACGTTGTCGAGGAAGTAACGATCGTGAGTGATCAGAAGCACCGTGCCCGGATACTCAGCGAGATGTCGTTCGAGCCATGCGACGGTGTCCGCGTCGAGGTGGTTCGTCGGTTCGTCGAGAAGGAGGAGATCGGGGTGGGACAGGAGAGTCTTACAGAGCGCGACGCGGCGTTTCTCACCGCCGCTCAGACGCGCCACGTCGGCGTCCCCAGGGGGGCAGAGTAGCGCGTGCATCGCTTGGTCGATCTGGCGATCGAGCTCCCACGCGTCCGACTGGTCGATGCGTTCTTGCAGCTCGCCCATGGTGTCGTAGGCTTTCTGCATTTCATCTTCCGAAAGGTCTTCCCCCAGTTTCGCCGAAATCTCTTCAAAGTCGGCGAGCAACTTTCGGATCGGTTCGACCCCGATCTCGATGTTTTCGCGCACCGTTTTGGTTTCGTCGAGGGGTGGCTCTTGCGAGACGTAGCCGATGCGAAGCTCTTTCTTGCGCGTTACCTCCCCTTCGTAGTCGTTATCCTCACCCGCCAAGATCCGGAGCAGGGTCGACTTGCCGCTGCCGTTGCGCCCGATGATTCCGATTTTGGCTCCGTAGTAAAAGCCGAGGGTAATCCCCGACAAGACCTCTTTGGTCCCGTGGGTGCGGGAGAGGTTCTGCACCGAGAAGATAATTTCTTTGTCGGACACGATTCTTGTTCAACACCTTCTGAAAGGAACGAGGCTTGGTGCCACTGGCTTAGTTGGGTGGTTCAGTTGATTGGCTCGGTTGAGTGTTTCAGTTTGGCGAGTCGATCTCTCTAAATACCTCGGCGTGTTCAGGGAAACGTCCGAGTTTCTTCTTAGAGAAGATAAGCTTGCCGTCCTGCTCGACTTCGAAGACGCCACCCCCCGAGGGTTTGAGTTCGACTTCACAGTCGTATTTCTGCTTGAGCTCTGCGGCCAAACTGGTCGCTTTGGGCTCGTAGTTTCACTGCACGCAGTATTCGATCGAGATCTTCAAGATCCCTCGCTCTCTGGTCGGAGTGTTCAGCGCGACGATTCCGGGGGATGCCGTCGCGCGGGCGGGCTGCTTAGATCGTCGTCCGGCAGCTTAACAGGGGTTCCGCCGGGGGTCAGCACCGCTTCGACTTTCAAAGCGAGCCCAGCGGGTTAAGATCCGGGGCTCACCCCACTCTCGCTTCCCGCCAGTTCCCGAGGAGGACTTATGTCTGAAGTCATCGAACGCCTGAGGTCAAGCCGTCAAGAGTCCGTCAACCGACTGCTCGATTGGCTTCGTATACCGAGCGTGTCGACCGATCCCGCGCTCAAATCGGAGGTCGAGCGAGCGGGTCGATTTATCGAGGAAGAACTCGCGGGGGCTGGGTTTGAGACCGAGATTCACGAGACCGCGGGGCATCCGATCGTCACGGCCACCTGGACCCAAGCGCCGGGGCAGCCGACGATCCTCATCTACGGCCACTACGATGTACAGCCAGCCGATCCAATCGAACTCTGGCACAAGTCGCCGTTCGAACCGACCCTCGTCGACGGGAACGTCGTCGCCCGCGGCGCGACCGACGACAAGGGCCAGCTCTACGCGCTGGTCCGCGGCATCGGCTCGCTGCTCAAAGTTGAGGGGCGCCTTCCCGTCAACGTCAAATTCTTGATCGAAGGGGAGGAGGAGATCGGCTCGCCGAATCTCGAACCCTTCATCGATGAACACCGGGACTTCCTGAAGGCTGACGTCGCCCTGATCTCCGATTGCTCCCAGTTCGGTCCGGACATTCCGGCGATCACCGTCGGACTCAAGGGGCTCTGCTATCTCGAGCTCGAAATCACCGGGCCCAACCGTGATCTCCATTCAGGGAGCTTTGGCGGCACCGTCCGCAATCCCGGGAATGCGCTCTGCGCGCTCCTCGGTCAACTCGTCGACGAACGGGGCCGAATCACGATTCCGGGCTTCTACGACGACGTGATCGATCTCGACGAGCAGGAGCGGGCGGCGACTCGGGAGCTCCCCTTTGATGACGACGAATACCAGCGCGAGCTCGGGGTCACGGCGCTCTTCGGAGAAGTGGGCTACTCCACCCTCGAGCGCAAAGGGGCTCGGCCCACACTCGATATCAACGGACTCCTCTGCGGATACACCGGCGAAGGTGCGAAGACCGTGCTTCCCGCACGCGCCTCAGCCAAATTTTCGATGCGGCTCGTACCCGATCAGGAGCCCGACAAGATCGCCCGGGCGACGACCGACTACCTCAACTCGATCTGCCCGGAAGGGGTTGAACTCGAGCTTCGAGTTCACCACGGCGCTGAACCGGTTCGAGTTCCGACGCAGAGTACTTACATGAAAGCCGCGCACCGCGCGGTCGAACGGGGCTTTGGCCGAGCCCCGGTGTATATGCGAGAGGGAGGCAGCATCCCTGTGGTGAGCACCTTCAAGAAGAAGCTCGAGCTCGACACAGTGCTGCTCGGACTCGGCCTCCCCGACGACAACGCACACTCCCCCAATGAGAAGTTCAATCTCACCGACTTTCAACGCGGTATGGAGACGGTCGTTCACTTCTTGCGCGAACTCGCCGCGAAGGATTAACACTTCGTCTTGTTGCGCCTCGATCAGCGGCGCCAGGCTTGCGGAAAGAAGATCAGGAGCACGCTGTAGATTTCGAGCCGACCGACGAGCATGCAGAATATTAAGAGTACTTTGCCGCTCGCGGGGATCTCGGCAAAGTTCTTGGTCGGACCGACTCCCGCGAAGCCGGGTCCGATGTTTCCGAGCGTCGCGATCACCGATCCAAACGCGGTCAGAGCTTCGTTGTCCGCCTCGTACCGGACTTCACTCGCCTCGGTTGTGATTTGCCCCGACCCGGAGGAATGACGCGCGGCCGACTCTGACGATAGGATCAGGGACATCGCGAAGACCGAAGCGAAGAAGACGATCGAGTAGAGCGCGAGAAATCCCATCACCCGCGATACGGTCTCTTTGTCGATGGGCTCGCCGCCGACTTTGACGGGGATCACCGCGTGGGGTCGGATAATCCGCTGAATCTCGCGGAACCCGTACTTAACGAGGACGAGTACGCGCACCATCTTGATTCCGCCGCCGGTCGATCCCGCGCAACCACCGATCACCATCAGAAGCGCGATGACGATGCGGCACGCATTGGGCCAACCATCGAAATCGGCAGTCACGAATCCCGTGGTCGTAGTGACGGCCCCCACCTGGAAGATCGCGTATCGAAAACAACTCGAAATCGAATCGTATTTTTCGGGGACTAAAAGCTTGTCGGCGAAGTCGGCGCTGTAGAGGGAGATCGTGATGAAGAGCGTCGCGATCCCGATGCAGAGCGCGTAAAGGCGGAACTCGGTATCGAAGAGATGCGGGATCCCCTTGCCAACGAGCATCCGGTAGTGCAGGACAAAGTTGGCCCCGGCGATGAGCATAAACGCCGTGATGACGTAATCGACATAGGCGCTATCAAAGGCGTCGACACTGAGGTTCTTTGTCGAAAACCCTCCGGTCGCGAGCGTCGCAAAGGCGTGACAGGTCGCGTCGTAGAGATTCATCTTCGGGAGCAGTAAGAGAATTTCGACCACAGTCAGGAGGAGGTAAACGGTCCAGAGAATCTTGGCCGTTTGCGCGATTCGTGGCTGCAGTTTATCCGCGGTCGGTCCTGGAACCTCCGCCCTCAGCATCTGGTATCCACCGGCCCCGAGAAAGGGAAGGACCGCCACGGTCAGCACCACAATTCCCATACCGCCGAGCCAGTGAGTCATACAGCGCCAAAAGAGGAGCCCGGGAGGGAGTGACTCAATCTGCAGACGATCGTCGAGAATCGACGCCCCGGTAGTGGTGAATCCGCTCATCGTTTCAAAGAACGCGTCGAGATAGGATGGGATGCCACCGTCGATGAGGATAAAGGGGAGCGCGCCGACGGCGGCGAGAAGTAACCAACCGAACGCGACGATCACAAACCCTTCACGGGTACCAAGGTCCTGCTCCGAACGGCGAAACGCGAAAAATAATCCCAGGCCACCGAGAAGAGAGACGAGGATCGTGACCACAAAGCCGAGCGCTTCTGACTGAGAGCCGAGTAGGAGAGCAACCCCGAGGGGCAGGATTAAGGTGCCGGCCAGAGTGAGCAGGATCAGACCGCAGGTCTTAAAGACGGGGGCTAGTCGCACGGTCTTGCCTCAACGTCCAAAGAATCGGCGTCGGGTAAACAGCTTTTCGAGCGAGGCCGCCGCGGTCGGTAACGAAAAGACGATGACGTGGTCGTCGGCTTCGAGCACCGTGTCCCCGGTCGGAATCTGATAGGCGTCATTCTTGATAATTGCGCCGATGATACATCCTTTTGGAAAGTCGACTTCTCGGAGCGCGTGACCGACGAAGGGAGAGCTCTTGGGAACGATGTACTCGCGCGCCTCGGCCCCACTCTCACCGATTTGCGAAACCTGTAAGACCGGCCCTCGGCGGATGTGGCTCAAGATAGCACTGACCGTCAACAGACGCGGAGTCACCACGACCCGAAAATCGAGCCGTCTCAAAATTGGCAAGAAGTTGGGTTGCTGCGCCAAGACGCCGATCCGGTGGGTGCCGTACTTCTGCATCAAGAGGCTGTTCATCAGATTGGTTTGATCGTCGTCGTCGAGGGCGAGAAAATACTCATCGCCACCGAGCCCGTACTCGCGGGCGAAATCATGATCGCCGACTTCACCGCAGAGAACTACCGAGCGGTTGAGTACTTCGGAGGCCTGTTCCGCTCGCTTCTTCACCGGATCGACCACGACCACTTTCTGGCGGGACTCAAGCTTGCGCGCGAGTTCGATTCCGAGTTGGCTAGCCCCGGCGATAACAATTCGGTCGACCGAGCCTTCCTCGGGCGTGAGCAGTTTTCGAAACGACTTGGTCGTCTTCCGGTGGATGAAAACATAGATGTGATCGCCGACCGAGAGCTCGTCATCCCCGCGCGGAATCACAAGCTCACCTTCGGCTCGCTCGATCGCGACGATCAGCGCGTGCACTTCGTCGGCGTGGCTGCGGAGATCGCGGAGCTTGACGCTAGCGAGGGGAGAGCCGGGCGGCACGATAAATCCCCAGAGTAGTAGTTCGCCGTTTGCGAAGTCCGAGACCTCGGTCGAGCCGGGCGTTTTAACGAGACGGCTCAGGAGGTCGACGGTCGTTTCTATCGGGTTGATCATCACGTCAGCCCCCATATCTTCACGAGTGAAGACACAGCCCTCCTCCGAGAACTCGCGGTGACGTACGCGCACGATGCGTTTGCGCGCCCCGAGCTTTGAGGCGATCAGACTGACGACGATATTGGTGGTGTCAGAGTCGGTCACCGCGACCACGAGGTCCGCTTCTCGAGCGCCCGCCCGTTCGAGCACCGAGGGGTTCGCGGCATCGCCCGAGATCCCGAGCAGATCAAACTTGTCGTCGAGACGACGGGCCAGAGCCGGATCCGAATCGACCACAGAGATGTCGTGGCCCTCGCGCGACAGCTGCTCGGCCAGGTGGAAGCCGACCACCCCCGCCCCTACGAGCACAATCCTCATAGGCTACCAACTCGGAAGAGCCGAGCACGAAAGGCAGTTGTACAGCGTCGAAAGCAGGTTGAAATACAGCTCGGGGCCATCCGAAAGCTCGTCCATAAATCTATACAGGAGATTAAGTTGAAGATCGTCGTGGGGCCCCGTCAACCGGCGTGATCACCGCATTCGGGTTATCCTAGAGCGAGGGGAGAAGGTACAAGATTATGAGCAAGAATCGAAGAAGAAGTAATCTTCCTAATTCAAGGCTGCAGCTGCGGCTCGTCTTTTCGTTCCTGGCTATTGGACTCTCCTGCCTTATCGCGCAGTTCGTCTTCAGCTATTACGCGATTCGGGAGCTCGCGACGCTTTTCCCGGCGGAGCTCGACGGACCGATGGAGAAGCTCCTCACAGAGACACTTCTCTATCAGTTCCTCTTTGCTTCCTCGCTGATGGTGCCGCTGATGGTCTCAGCTGGGATCCTCCTCACTTTTCGCGTCGCCGGCCCCGCTTACCGCATGGAGAAATATCTCAAAGCGATAAGCGAGGGTGAACAGCTTCCACCTTGTAAGCTGAGAAACGGCGACGAGTTGCAACCCCTTTGCGACAATCTTAACGCCGCCGTCGACTACCTTCGCGCGCAGAGTCAGCCCACTCCCACCAAAACGAAGACCCAAAAGGCGCCCGCTCACGCAGCGGTCTAATGTAAGCGACCCTAAGCTAGCTGTGTCACAAGCGCACAGCTAGTTATCGGTAGCGTCGAGGAAGCCTCGTAAGCTACTGATTTCTTTTGCGCTTATGAGATGCGTGCCCCTTCCCAATCTGCCGCCATTTGGCGCGCTGCTTGCCCTTCCTTCTTATGGAAACTTCCGCCTCCGCGATGGCGCGCTGAGAGCTCTAGACAGGTCTCGTTCCAGACCTTTAAATCAGGGATCATTCAAAACGCCACCTCGAGAGGACTCGGTTCGCGCTTTTGCTTTGCTGAGTCCGGCGAGCAAGCAGGTCTCAACAAGCAGAGCCTCCGGCAGACAAGCAGAGCCTCCGGTAGACAAAACTGTGACAGTTTGCGAATCTGCTGGACCATTGGGTTTCCTCCACGCCCATGTCAAATTGGGTGTCCCTCGAGTAAAGAGACGCTCAAGCTGCGTCGCTCCTCGGGCGAATGAAACAGAGGTCGGTTCTCGACCGCCCTGCGTTCTCGGTTTGCCCAAACAGGTTTGCCAAAACAATGGAGTAGACGGCAGTGAGCCCGGCTGGCTCTCTCACCAGAGCCAGCAGAAAGGATCGTTTTTGGGATGGCCCCAGTAGCTACCATGACAAGCCGTATTTTCGGGCTGGGGATCTGCCTCGCCGCGGCCCTCTTCTTTACGTCATTCGGTTGCAACTCCGGAGGACGAAGCGACGGCAGCGGCAGGATTCCGAACCTCGGCCGTAACGCAGAACCCCTTCCAGTAGACAACCTGTTTTACCGTGCGGCAGATCTTGAGATTCCGCGGTACCTGCACACTGCGACCCGGCTCGAAGACACAAGGATTCTCGTCGTCGGGGGATCCGACGCGATCGGAAACAGCTCTCTTGATCTCGTCGAGATATTTGACCAGTCCCTTGCGGTCGACCCAGCTCCCGAAAGTGTGACGGGTGGCTTCATTTCAACCGACGCCAATGGCGACGATATTCTTCTGATCAACGGCGGGCGCCTTCTTCACACCGCGACCCGACTCGGCGACGGCTCGGTTCTCGTCGCGGGTGGCTCCTTTGATATTGTGATCTCGCCGCTCTACGGCGATGCTGAAGTCTTTGACGTTCAGGCCCGCGCCTTTAACACGCCGACCGTAGCACCCGAAACTGAGATGGTCGTACCGCGCTTTCGCCATACCGCGACAGTTCTCAACGACGGCCGAGTCTTGTTTGCCGGTGGACAAGAAAATGTCGTGGAAACGGTGATCGATCCCAACTTTCCTCCGGGAGATCCGCGCTTCTCGTTTGACCGGGATGTCTACCCCTCGACCAACGTACTCGAAGTGTACGACTCGGCCAGCCGGTCGTTCTCCGTCTTGACCGACGATCTCGGCAACGAAGTCGAGTTCCCGGCCAACCAAGGTCGATACGACCACCGGGCGGTCCGAATCGCTGGTTTTGACAACGTGCTCGGCTCGAGCGACGACGTCATCCTCTTCGCCGGTGGTGGACGTACCTTCGACTTCACAAACGCCCCAACCACCAAGGTGGTCGGTTCGTTACTCAAGGTTCCGACCACGAACGTGGAGTTCATCAACCAGCAAACGCAGCTCGTCGCTGCAGCGCCGGGAGTCACTACGGCTTCGCACTTTAACGGTCAGATGTTCTTTAACGTCGGTGAGCTCATTCAAACCACGCTCGCGAAAACCGAGGCCGACTGCCCCGACGAGCTCGACGCGTTTGCCGATCCTGCTCGTGAAGGGCTTTCAAACATCGTGATTATCCATGGGGGTAATGACGATGCGAACGGCTTCTGTCCTGAGACCACGGGTAGTTCACAGATGATTGTCTGTACATTCACCGGGTTCGGGCTCTCAAACGGGATCCAATTCTCGACCCCCCTGGTCCCCCAGACTGCAACCGAGATCAATGTCATCGGTCAGGTCGTGGGCGCCGGGTGTGGGGTTGCGCTTCCTCGACACTTTGCTGACGGTACCAGTGTCACCGCTCGTAAGCTCATCTGTGGAGTCGAGCGAGTTGGAACGTTTTTCATGACCACCGGAGGTGAATGGACCATACCCGCCACGCCGTGCGCGCTCACCCTTGCTGGAGGTGGTTTTCTCTGTCCTATGGGGCCGCCACCCTCGTACGGTCCGGCGCTCTCCTCCGTCGCGATCTTCGATCCCTTCTTTGAGCCATTCCAGACCCTGACGATCGACCCCATCACGGGTGATCCGGTCGGCATCCCGCCCTGGGATCACATCAATAACGAAACCGCGCTGAATCCGACTGGAGTTATCGGCAGCTGGACCTTCGCACACGCGTTCTATCCGGACGGCGATGAGCTCGGTAACTGGGGATTCATCGAGGGCGATCCTGATCGGTACCCCGCAATCCAGGCGACTCTATCCAGCCCCCGAATCGCTCACACCGTGTCTACGCTTGCGGGCGAAGACGGAATTGTCGGTACGCCGGACGATCGCATGATCTCGATCGGCGGGGGGGTCCAGTACTACAATGGACTCTTCGGAAACCAACCGGTGAACAATACGGCCGAGATCTACCTCCCACCCAACTCGAATGGCTTCTGATAGAAGCTAAAACCACAGTTGGCAAGTTCGGACCAGAGAAGGCAGAGGGACAGATCGTCTCTCTGCCTCTTTTCTTACCCGCTAGGTCAGATCATGAATTCTGAGAACAAAAAGACGACTCAACTCATTGCGGTCATCCTGTTTGCCTGCTTCTTGCTCGTCGTCGTCGGCCTCCGCTTCTTCTCGAACTCAGGACCCGAGACATTCGACGAGCCTACGGGATCAGCGAACTCTCAAGTTAAAGAAGAGCGAACTATTGAGCGAGTCGAGCCGACGGAGGTGGGTCTCGAAAAGCCTCCGAGGCTCGATCCTGAGGTACCCGTTGATCCCGAGATTGCGAGGATCGAAGCGGAGCTCCTCAAACTATTGCGCGCTATTGGCCAACCTCCGTACGACCGCGAGGACTTGGTTCGACTTCAGCAACTCCTCCTCGAATTGGAAGATTACGTCGCGGGGCTCGACCCGAAGCACGCTCCACTCGTCCTTGAACTCCTCGACGCGGAGGAGAATTTCTTGACGAGGTTTAGCCTCATCAAGGGTCTGGGCTACATGGGGGGAGACATCGCCGCCCAGGGGCTTGCCGATCACTACGTCAAACTGTCTGAATCGGACAGCCTGGCGGAGATTCAGCGCACTGTCGACGCCCTCGGGGAGATCGACAACGACGCCTCCTACGGGTTAATCGAAGATCTGATTTACAACAGTCGGCCCAAAGACCGCTTCCGGTTTGTCAAGGCGCTCGGAAACCACTCGCGACGCGGCGATGCGGTCCCACTCATGCTCGAACTCGCCCGAGAAGAGCCCGGTGATCGACTCCGGAACAAAGCGGCCCAAGCCCTCAAGAAGGCCGCCGATCCCCACTCAGCCCCCGAGATCGAACGGATGCTCGACACCGAGAAGAGCCAGTATGTTCGGCAGACCATGATCGGGGCGCTCGGGGCGATCGGCGATCCGAAATCGCTGCGCGTGCTCAAAAACATCGCGCTCAACGACCCCGAAGTTTCGACTCGGCTGTCGGCGATCAACGCGATTCGAAAGATCGGTACCGAAGAGGCGCTGCCGATATTGGAACAGGTCGCTGAGAAGGATAAAGAGCCGCGATTGCGCGACGATGCCAAACGCTTCTCGAAGGAACTCCAAGACCAGGGCTGAGTCACCCTCTGTTTCGAGTTGGCAGAGACCGCCGAGTTCGAGTAGCTTCTGCCGTCGATCTTGAAACTCCTCAGAGCCGGTCGCTGCCGTTTCGCTAGTGTCCTG
>CAYZYD010000088.1:0-5044 GCA_964482505.1 uncultured Planctomycetia bacterium
GGCGAAGGAAGCTCGGCCTCCCGCGCGGAATGAGTTTTCGGGCGGGCTGCTAGCACGAAGTAAGCGAAAGCCACGTCCCAGTACTCGACGACAGCAGCGCTATCGATGGTGCCTGATTCTGGGCCGGACCACTAGACCAGGTAG
The DNA here is from genome assembly GCA_964482505.1 of uncultured Planctomycetia bacterium. Classification (GTDB taxonomy): domain Bacteria; phylum Planctomycetota; class UBA8108; order UBA1146; family JAJFFE01; genus CAYZYD01. Next base: position 145 of record CAYZYD010000088.1, read on the forward strand.
GAACCCGCGAGTCGCGAGATAACAGGTCGAGAAAAACCAAGAGGGAAGCGCCACTCAATTTGGCTCCGCAAGCTACTTTTCGCCTCCCAACCGACGCCTTGGAACTGCTATAAAAAAATGGGAAAGATAGGCGCTTTTGCGGAATACCGCTCCCTTCAGGGAGTGGGACCCCTATAATCTCGCCGCTCTCATGTCCCCCTTCTTTAATTTTCTCCCCTACGTTCCAGAAAGAGGTGTGTCGCATGGCCTCCATCCGACGCTTCCTGGCGGTTCTGGGCGGCTTCGTGCTGCTGAGCACGACGGCCTATGCTCAGATTGTCATCAATGAACTTCGAACCGATCAACACTTAATTGATGTCGACGAATACGTCGAGATTGCAGGCCCCCCCGGCACTGATATCAGTGACCTGACCTATATTGTTCTGGGCGATTCGGGACCACCGACCTTCGATGGAATCATCGAAAACGTGACGCCTCTCCCCGCAGGCGCTGTGATTCCCCCGGACGGCTATTACCTCATCAGTGAGAACACTCTGACTCTCGGCGGTGGCGCAGCGAGTGCAGACCTCGTCGTTTCGCTGAACTTCGAAAACGACGACAATGTGACCCACTTGCTCGTCCGCGATTTCACTGGAATGAACGGGGACGACCTCGATACCAACGACGACGGTGTCCTCGATTCCACTCCATGGTCAGAAATTGTCGATTCGATTTCGTTTGTCGCAGAGCTTCCAGTTCCGGGCTGCGATCAAGATCAGTTTTACTCTCCCAACGTCATTCTTGACGACCCGTTCGTTCCCGTGGCCGCAGGACGCTGTCCGGATCAGACCGGCGATTTTTTCCTCGGGAGCTTTGCTCTCAACGGCGTCCCCCCGCTCTCCGATACCCCGGGCGAACCAAACGACGCCTTCTGTAGCGAGTGCGATAAGCCGATCATCATCCGCTGCTCGTCCGACTGTCTCACGGGAGAAGTCACGATCGAGTGGGACGCCCCTCCGGGTAACTTCGACGGCTACGAGGTCATTCGAAACGATGGATTCGGTGATGTGACGCTCGCAATGCTTCCGGGAACCGACTCGATGTTTGTCGATACCGCGCCCGTTGCCGGTAATGTGACCTACACTGTTCTTCCCACCTGCCCGGGTGGTGCCAATCCGAGCACGCCTCCCACATGCACGATCCAAGCCGACCTCTACAACGGTGAGAAAAATATCGTCGTTCGCCTCGAAGAAGACGGCGGCGCGATCGACAGTGCTCAGGCCTTCCTCGACGCTTTCGCACTCTTCCCGATCGCGGGTGAAGACGCCGTACTCTTCAGCAGCATCAACCCCTGCCTCTTGAACCTCGGCACCGATATCCGAGTCTGGGTCTGCAAGGGAACGTTCCCCAACGACGGGATCATCACTCAGGAAGATGGCCAAATTCTGCACGACCTCGTCATGAACGGGGTGCCGGTCTACCTCGAGAGCCCGGACACCTGGGTCTTCGACTTCCCGACGCCCTTCTCTGACGTCGACGGTGTCGACGCTTCGCTGAGCTTCCCCTGCGACTTTGGTAACAACACGGTAATCGCCGGAGATACCCTAACCAGTGTCGACGGCGCCGCCTTCGTTCCGAATGTTATGGGCGCCCCGGGCGTCGACCTGACCCAGTTCCAAGACGTCACCTACAACCAAGACAACGTCATGGACGACGAAGCCACCGCGACTCTGATGCCGGCGATGACCGACGTCCTCGGTACCGAAGTCGGTCCGATCATGGTCAATAACCCGGACATGAATCCGGGTGGCCCGTTCATGGAGACCCCCTACAACGTCATGCTCTTCTACGAAACCGAGACCGGCGGCCCCGTCAATCCGGGTAACGTCATTTCGAGCTCGATGGAGTTCGGCGGTTTCGCGGGCGATCAGATCGAACTGGTCGGACTGCTCGTGGCGGGACTCGACGGTGCTCCGAACATGACGACCGGACCGCTCTTCCGTCGCGGCGACTCAAACGGCGACGGCGCTTTCAACATCGCCGACGCTGTCTTCAGCCTGAATGAGCTCTTCGTTCCGGGCTCGCCCGAAAGCAGCTGCAAAGACGCTTCGGACTCAAACGATGACGGCACCTTTAACATTGCTGACGCGGTCTTCGCCCTCAACGAGCTCTTCGTTCCCGGGTCGCCGACCGCTCCGGCTCCGGGCTCGGCGGACTGCGGGGAAGACCCCACTATGGATACGCTCGACTGCCCCATGGATCAGCCGAACTGTCCGTAAGCCGGACCTCTTCCCAAGACTCCGACCGCACGGCGGAGTCGAAAGAGCCTTCCCGCTTGGGGAAGGCTCTTTTTTTTTGATCCAACGACTTTCGACCAACCTCTGTGATGAGACCGAGAGAAGGCCATGCCCGAACTCCCTGAAGTCGAGTACGGACGAAGCCTGCTTGAAGAGCACGCCGTCGGACGCCGTATCGAACAGACAAAGTCTATCGATGACCGAATCGTCTTCGCTGGAGTCACCCCGGCTCGCTTCTCGCGTACTCTCAAGCAGCGTCATGTCGTGGCGGCTTGTCGGCGTGGCAAGTACCTCTGGCTCGAGCTCGACCGCCCACCCCATCCGATCTTTCACTTCGGTATGACCGGCGCATTTGTGCTACCGGACCGCGACCCGCTTCCGCTCGAATCGAGCGCTCAAAAGCCTGATCAAAGCTGGCCTCCCCGGTTTGCGAAGTTTGTGATGACGCTCGATAACGGCGCGACGCTCGCCTTTGTCAACAAGCGGCGCCTCGGTCGCATCCGCCTCTCTGAGCAACCTCTCAAAGAGCCGCCGGTCTCGGAGCTCGGCTTCGACCCGCTGACCGACCTGCCCAATCTTCACGAGTTTCGAGATCTACTTCTCGCCCGCAAGGCGCCGCTTAAGTCGCTCCTTCTCGACCAATCCTTCGCGGCCGGGGTTGGCAATTGGATCGCCGACGAAGTTCTCTACCAAGCCGGAATCGATCCGAAGCGCCGACCCGGGGATCTCGATCACTCTGAGATTCGGCAACTCCGGCTCAAGCTCAAGAGCGTGATACAAAAGGCGGTCGAAGTCGGGGCCGATAAGACGCGTTTTCCCAAGAAGTGGCTGTTTCACCGACGCTGGGGGCGCGACGATTCCGAGACTCTCGACGGTCTTCGCATCGAGAAGCTCACCCTTGGAGGACGCACCACCGCCTGGGTCCCCGACCGCCAGCGGTGACGCGCTCGAACGCTGCTTCAGCTTAGAAAATTCGCTCGCGCTCGCCGGCTTGAGCTCCGATCGATGAGGAACGCTATTCCTCAAGAGAAAGGAGCGAAAGGTGCTCAAACTCGCATCCGCCCTGGCCGTCGCGACTCTTCTGGCGACAAGCTGTACGCAATCGGGGGTCCGCCGGGTCGATCCCGACATCATCCGCAATCCCGGACGTCTCGACGCCTCGGGAGTCTTCTTCGCGCTTCCCCGGACCGTCCTCAAAGTGCGCGTCCCCGTCACCCGCACGGTCAGCCAGGGCAGCCCCTTTCTCGAAGATCTGACCAAGGCCTCAAGAGAGCTCGAACAGGCTCTCAAGAACTTTCAGAGTACCTTGAGCGACGAAGCGCGAGCGAGTTTGGCTCAAGTCGCGGAGAGTGCCTTCGAATCTCCCGAGTATCTCGACCTCCTCAAGCGACTCAACCGGCTAGGTATTCAGCTCGATCGACGAGCCCGTACGACCTTTGAGCTCGGAGAGGTTCAAGTCAGGACGCTCTCTGAGCCCGATCCGAATCAACTTTTCGTCGCTGAGCTCGACAGTGACTTTGTCGAAGATCGATCCCTCGCCTTCGACTTCTCACCCCAAGGTGTTCTCACCGCCGGTTCGATCGCGACCGAGGACCGTTCATTCGAACTCGCGACCGCAGCGGTGGCCAAGGTCGCGCAGATCGCCGCGCTCACAAGCCTCGCAAACTGGCAGGTCGATTCGATCGACCAGCACCCCGTGGCCAAGGTGCTCACCTACGCGAGCGAGCTCGTCGCGGACCTCGAAAAGCTGGAAGCTCAGAAGCGCTCGCTTCTCACCGGTATTACCGGGGCCGTCGACGCGAGCGCGATGGCCGCGCAACTCGAGATCCTTAAAGAACGCGAGGCGAGCCTCCGCTCTTACTTCAGCCAGACTGAAGTCGAGGTTTGGACCGCCGAGTATCGCTGGACCCCGACCGATCGTCGCCTGGGTCGCGTCCGTTACGATCTGTTTGGATTCTCTGAGATCAGCGGAATCTACCCGGTCGGCAAAGGCCGGCCCAGCGACCCGGAAATCCCGCGTGACTTCGTCTCGCCTGTTCGCGGTGAAATCGCCTCGATCGAACTCGCCCTCCCCCAGAACCCAAGCGACTTCGCCCCGCTAACCCAGGTGGTCGAGAAGCGTGCCAAAGAGGAATCGGGACTCCCCTACCGAGTGCCGACAACCGCCACCCTGACCGTCAAACTCGGCCGCCGCGAACTCGTGCGGGGTGAAACGACAATCGCCCAATTCGGACCGGTCGTCTTCTTGCCGCGGACGGCCCCCGGACTCCGCAATCGACTCGAAGTCGAGTACTTCCCTGAGACCGGAAGCATCCGAACCGTCGGCGCTGTCTCCAAAGGCCTCCGCACTCGCGACGTCCGCCAAATAGAATCCGCCGTCGCTCCCCTCATAGAAAACTCCGCCGAAATCCGGGCCGGAATCGAAGCCCTCCAAGAGGAAATCACTCGAGGCAACTAACGCCCCGATCCCCGCTTATTTTCTCAAGTGAATTCGCCTTGGGCTCCACGCCCGAGGCGAATTCACTTGCCTCCCACCTGTTCATTGAGTGGGAAGGCTACCTCGCCCAGGGATCACTGATCTCTTTGCCCCGAATCCGATAGACACTCATCAAGTAGCCGTATTC
>CAYZYD010000088.1:5054-10333 GCA_964482505.1 uncultured Planctomycetia bacterium
GCCCTCGACCTCGATCAAGATGTCTTTGTAGTACTTCACGCCGTCGGGAAAGAAGACTTCAACAACTTCGTTGATTTCGGGAAGCATGCCGCTGCAACAGTCCTGAGCCGTTTTGACCAAGAAGAAGTTGGTGACCCGGCGTCGATCGTCGGCAAACGCGAGCGGAAGCATGAATCCTTCCATCTTGATCGTCTCGCCGGCGAGGGCTCTGACGGGTGCGGGAATCTGATCTTTCTTGAGAGTCTCGGGCTTGCCCGGAGCGGGCTCGACATACTTGAAGTTGTCGACATCTTTAAAGCGGACGAGGTAGGTCCCACTCTTGAGGCGAACTCCGGCGACCTCGTCGGTATCTTTCGCTGATTGAGTCGGTTCGTCGTCGCCGCCTTGAGGCTTGGTCGGCCGGTCGGTGGTCTCGTTCGAGTCGGCAGCGGACTTGGCAGAACTACCGCCGGTGGGAGACTCAACCACTTGCGTTGACAACCCCGACTCTTCGGCGGCCCGCTGCGGTACTGCCGGGATCTCTTCTAACTCGGCGAGTCCGGTTGGGGTGGACTCGGTCGGATTCGACGGCTGCTCGTTCTCCTCGACTCGAGGGCTCGCTTCGCCTCGACCCTCCTGGCTCGCTTCGGGGAAAGCGGCAGCCTTTCCCTGAGCCGACGCGATTTGCTCGCCGGGCACTGGACCGAGAAGCCGCCCGCGAACCGCGGGGGGCGGCCCGTCTTGAACAAGCTCAAGCTCCTGATTGCGTCCGCAGCCTGAGAGCACGAACACCGATAGGACCAGGCTCGCGAGAAGCCACGAAGCGGCGCAATCTTTGGTGTCCAGGATTTCAGCGCTACGGCCCGGAGTCATAGTCTTTCGTCGTCCAATCGAAATTAGTCGGCGGCGGCTACTCATTGCCCTCGGGGAAAGGAAACGTGACGTCCGTGAAAGTTTGCCCCTTGATCGTCAGCTTCGCTATCTTCACCTCGAACTTTGTCAGTCCCTTCAGGGCGTCGGCGCGACCGAGGAACTCGGCGCTACTCCCCTTCTTATCTCCTGAGAGGGCGCTCTCGACCGCCTCGAGCTGAAGCGACATCTTCTTTCCCGAGTGATTGATCTCGAGATCGATCGTCTCCTGCTTGAGCTTGACCCCGTTCTGAGCCTCACCGTCGAGCGCGTAAGCTCGCAACTCGCCCTTTTCGGCGTCGAGGACTAACTCGAGGTGGGCGAATTCCTCCCCGAAGACGACCAGAGTGCCGTCATGTGGAGCAATGTGAACGTGACCACCCTCGCGATGATGGTCGTGATCGCCGTCGTGACCGTGCTCGTGCGGGTGATCATGATCATGCTTATGGTCCGACTTGGAGCCGTCACAACCGGCGAAGAACGTTAATGCGACAAGACAGCCCAAGACAATGTTGCGGTCAATCATCGGTTTCTCTCTCAACTGTTTCGAAGCCCAGTCGCCACGTCGACCGAGTAGGCGCGCAGGCCGGGGAGGAGTCCGGCTAGAGTTCCGAGACCCGACACGGCGAGCGGGGCGAGCCAAAAGACGTCGTGGGCGACCCAGGTACCAAATACCATCCCGGTCCGCTCGCGGACAATTTCTACGGCGATCCAGCTAAGTCCCACGTAAATCGCGGCCCCGATCAAGCAGCCGAGGAGGCTGATCGCGAGCGACTCGAGGACGATCGAAGTCAGCACGGTCGACCGTCTCGCCCCGAGCCCGCGCAATATCGCAAACTCCCGCCGGCGCTCCCGCATCGTGTTGTAGAGGCTCGCGACAATCGAACCGATCGCCACCACCACGACGAGGTAAGCGACGAGTTCGAGGACCAAGTGGATCCAGCCGAGCTTGTCAAAGAGCTCGAGCATCACGGTCGCCACGGGCCAAACCAGCGTCGCCTCCTTGCCCTGCCGGTTCACTTTTTGAACGTAGTTACTCGCTACTCGGATTCCACCCTTGAACTTGATCAGTACCGCCGAGACCTCTTTGTGCTCGTCGGGGATAACCTCGTCGTCGCTGGGCTGAAATTGCTCCCCCGATCCAAAGTAGACATGACCGTCGAGGCGGTAGACCCCTTCGAGCGGAACAAACAGAACTCGGTCGAGCGCACTCGAAGTCGGCGCGAGAATCCCGACCACGGTGAAGACATCGTCGTGGGGATCGACTCCTTCGGTGTAGTCGAGCCCGTGATAGGCCTTGAACTCGTCACCGATCCGAAGCCCGGTCTCCCGGGCCACGGTGACACCGATCACCGCCTCGGCGCGAAGCGAATCAAAGGGGCGTGATTGCGATCCTTGAAGCTTGAGTTTCTCGCCCCGTTGATATTCAAACTCGGTGAAGATCTCTTCGGTGGTGCCGACGATGCGAAACCCCTGGTAGTTATCGCCGACCATGTAGGGCACCGCCCACTCGACTTGGGGATCTTCCTTCACTTCACGGTAGAGCTCATACCGAAGATTGCCGGGGCTGCGTTCGAGGTGGAACACCGTATTAAGGACGAGCTGCACTTTGGAGCCGCGACTGCCGAGGATTGCGTCAAACCCGAGATTTCCTCCGGTGAACGCGTCGCGGGCTTGCGAGCTCAAGCTGAACACGGCGAAGATCAGACCCACGCCGAGTCCGACCGAGCCGATCGTGATCAGCGAGGAGACGCGGTGTAGCAGCAGACTGCGTCGCACCATCATCAGCAAGATTTGTAGTCGGAACCAGAATGCCTTCATGCCGCTCGCTCCGATCCGGCCCGATTGATATCGAGCAACGACTCACTGCGATCGAATTGATCGAGCACTTCGCGGTCGTGGCTGACGAGTAAGATCGCGGCCTCCACCTCGCGGCAGAGCTCGCGCATCAAATCGAGCGCGGCCCCAGCATTTTTTCGATCGAGATTCCCGGTCGGTTCGTCCGCAAGAACGAGCGCTGGTCGGTTAACGAGAGCCCGGGCGAGCGCGACACGCTGGCGCTGGCCGATCGAGAGCTGCGAGGGCCGGTAACCCAGTCGATCGCCGAGTCCGAGACGCTCGAGCAGCGATTCCGCATAGGCTCGATCCGGGTTAGCGGCGAAGGCGAGGGCGAGGTAGACGTTTTCGAGAGCGGAATATCCTTCGAGCAGATTGAAAGTTTGAAAGACGTAACCGATATGCTCCGCGCGGAGTTTGTCGCGCTGGTTCTCGCTCATCCGAGCGAGGTCGTGACCCTGCACCGCAACTTTGCCCGAGTCGGCCACGAGGATTCCCGAAATGGTGTGCAGTAGAGTGGTCTTCCCGGTCCCGCTCGGACCGTGGAGCGCGCATTCCTCACCCGAATCCAAGGAGAAGCTCGGAATGTCGAGCACCGGGGCCACGGCTCCGCCCGGGTCTCGAAAAGATTTTTTGAGTTCTTTGATATCGAGAAGCACGATACCTCGCCAATTCTCTAGGGATGCTCTGAGACGCAATTTGCATCCTACTCAATGGCAAACCGCGACCATAGATCAAAAGACGATGCTAGACTCCTCGGAAGCCCCCTTATCCGCCCACCCAGTCGAGACCGGCGGGTGGCGCCCAGGAAGGGTCAATGCATGGATCCTGCGACCGTCAGCAGACTGTACGAATTGGAACAAGCCCACGAATTCCTCGATTCGCTCGAGATTCTGCGAACCGAAGAGGACATGCTCCTCAGTCTCAAAGGCCGCATAGAACGTCTCATCCAACAGATTTCCGAATCCGACCTCGCTTATAGCTAGCGGATCGTCCAAAACCTCAATTCGTACGAGACCGGCGATCTGGGACGCCTATACCTCGCCCAGTAGCGCTGCAGTCTGCGAGGGAATCCGACCTCGATCGCCGGCCTCAAGACAATCTCGGGTAAGCCAACCGAGCCATTTTCTTCCTCGCAAAGCAGTGACCGAGACGGTCCCATGGCTCCGCTTCCGAGTGCTAACCGTTCGAGATAAACCGAGTGTTTATTCCACCGGGAAGTCAGAACGACTCTGCACCCCGCGCGAAATTGAGAACGACCTCGATTCGTTCTGTCACTGATTCGAGCGCATATATTCGGTAACGCGCTTCGAACGTCAGCGGCAACTGAATGAGTAACATGTCGGCGAGTAAGCCCGCACTGATCCCGTCGGGCAGCTCGAGCGGAACCTGGGATCGTTCCTCGATCGCCTTGAGAAGCTGCTCGCGATATTGCTCTTCGACTCCGGAATCCTCGATCGCCGAGTTGAGGATCTCAACCTCGACTTTGCGGTAAGGTCGGTCGCTCTCCGTCTCAAAGATACGAACTCGCTCGCGCCCGAGTACGGAGACCGCGTAATGTCCGTTCGGAAGCCGCTCGTACTTGCGTATCTCGCCGAGTCCCCCGATCGATTCGACTGGCGGTGACCCCCCGAGCTGCGCCCGGTGCTCCCCCATCACCGTTCCGAACACGAGCAACCCCGACGAGTCGAGTAGATCTTCCATCATCTGGAGGTAGCGAGGTTCAAAGAGACGAAGTCGTTGTTCGATACCCGGCACGAGCAAGAACTCGGGCAGAGGAAACATAGGGAGGACAGAACTCGATAGGTTCATAGCGGCTTACTCGTGCGAAGAGGAGGTGAGCGGAATTGTGCAAGCGAGGTCTGGAGAGGATAGCACGCGGCCGGGCCCGGTTCAAATTTGTGGGCGAGAGCAAAACTGATTGAAGAGTCCTGAAGAAGTTCATAACTTGCCGCTCAGTGTTCAGGACCCACCCACCCTCGGAAGCGACTGAACCGACTCCTACTCGAGATGAAAAGCCCTTGAATCGCTTCCCAACCACCTCAAACCCCGGCGCTGAGCCGCTTGAGCAACTCGATCTCAAGTGGCGGACGCAGTGCTGGTGGTTGCCCAACGGCCACCTGCAAACGCTCTGGGCCGCTCTCTGTCGGCGGATGCCCCGGCTTCGACCCGAGCGGTTTACGATCGAGCTCGACGACGGCGACTTTATCGATCTCGATTGTGTCGGCGCGGCCGCAGAAAAAGTTATGGTGTTGATTCACGGCCTCGGTGGGTCAGCCGCTTCGAAGTATCTCCGCACGATGGCGGTCGCCGCTCTGGATCAGTCTTGGGGAGTCGTGCTTGTCAATCAGCGTGGCACGAGCGGACGACCGAACCGCAAGGCGCGCTTTTACCACGCGGGGGACACCGACGATCTCAGCGCGATCGTCCGCTGGTTGGGGATGCGTGAGGTCCGCAAGATTTCGCTCGTCGGCTACTCACTCGGGGGCAGTATTCTCCTCAACTGGCTCGCCCAACTCGATGAAATTCGCGAGCCGGAGTGGCCTCAAGTGATG